>CAYOBT010000114.1:0-7371 GCA_964402205.1 uncultured Anaerolineales bacterium | reverse complement strand
GCAAAACGCATATGACCGCAAGTTGAATTCCTTTTTTGGGGGGTAGTAGCAGCGATGCCGGGGCCACCGCCAAAGCCGACAAAATTGAGGCTCCTGGAGGGCAACCCGAGCAAGCGGCCCATCAATCTGGGGGAGCCGCAGCCCGACGGGGGAAGGGTCTATTGCCCGCGGCACATCAGGGGCGAGGCGCGGAGGGAATGGCACCGCGTGGCGCCGGAGCTGCGCGCGCTGGGGCTGCTCACGCGCATCGATCACGCGTCGCTCGAGGCGTATTGCATGTGCTATGCGCGGTGGTGGCAGGCAGAGGATGCCCTGCAGAGGCACGGTCTGACCTATGTGACGCCCTCTGGGCAGATCAAGCCCCGACCAGAGGTCACCATGGCAAACAACGCGCTCAAGCTCATGAAAGCATTTCTCATCGAGTTTGGGCTCACGCCAGCGTCCAGATCGAGGCTGAGCATCGACAAGCCAGAGGCGGAGGATCCGTTCGCCGCGTTCTTGCGAGAGAGCGGCCAACTGAAAGCGGAGCATGGCTAGACACCCTGTTATCGCATACATACACGGCGTACTAGAGGGGACCATCCCGGCCTGTGAGTTCGTGCGGCGGGCTGCGCAGCGGCATCTGGACGATATGGAGCACGCCCGTGAGCGAGGGCTCTGGTTCGACCGAGCGGCAGCAGAGCACGTCGTCCGGTATTTCGGGTTTCTGCGGCACAGCAAGGGCGAGTGGGCAGGTGAACCGTTTGAGCTCGAACCCTGGCAGCAATTCATCCTCTGGATGATATTCGGATGGAAACGAGATGACGGGACGCGGCGATATCGGAACGCCTACGTCGAGGTGCCCCGGAAAAATGGGAAGTCGACGTTGAGCGCCGGGATAGGGCTGTATCTGCTCACGGCGGACGGGGAACCGGGGGCCGAGGTCTACTCGGCGGCGCCCTTGGATATTGATACGATCTTGCCGACGCCATCAGGGTATACAACGATGGGCAAGGTCAAGGAAGGCGACAGAGTATTTGATGAGGCTGGCACTCCTCGCCTTGTTACGTATGTCTCGCCGGTTATGTATGGTCATAAGTGCTACGAGGTGCTATTCAGCGATGGGGCCCAGGTCGTTGCAGACGCTGAACACCGTTGGCAAACCGAAGTCTACTCCAGCGGTAGAAGTCTGGAGGGCCGAAGGTTGGCCGACTATGCGGGCACTCGGGAAAAGGGCAGAACCACCGCTCTCTATACCACAGATCAAATCAAGGATACTTTGCAGTACGAATGCAAAAAGGATCAGCGCGCCAATCATCGCATTCCAGTGGCTGGGCCCTTGGAACTTCCGGAGCAATGTCTTCCGATCGGGCCCTATACGTTGGGGGTCTGGTTAGGAGACGGACGGAATAATCGCGGGGCCATTGTCGTACATCCAGACGATGCGGAGATCGCCAAACACGTTCGATCTGAAGGGTATGTCCTTTCCGAACATGGTGCAGATGATGAGGATGGTCTGTTACGCTTTACTATTCTAGGCCTACGAACTGCTTTGCGAGAGAACGATTTGCTGGAAAATAAGCATATCCCGGTTCGGTATTTGAGGGCGTCGAGTGACCAGCGGGCCAATTTGCTCCGTGGGTTGATGGATACCGATGGCACGGTAACAAAGAATGGAGAATGCAGATTCACAAATAGAAATGCTCGGCTGGCATATGACGCTACTGAACTAATAGCTGGCTTGGGCTTGCAACCTCACTGCCGAGAGGTAGAAGTCGCTAGCGAGCCATACTATATCGTGAGCTTCAAAGCTTACGCATCAGATATTAGGATCGCAAACCTAACCAGAAAATATGAGCGTCAGAAGACGAAACCGGATTCGAGGGCGAAGAATCGTTACATCACTGAGGTTAATCCGGTGAAGTCGCGGCCTGTCCGATGCATCAGCGTCGATTCTCCGTCGCATCTCTACCTGGTGACGCGCAGTCTCATTGCGACCCACAACACGAAACGGGACCAGGCGCGGATCACGCATAGCGAGGCAACGCGCATGGTCAGGGCCTCACCGGCGCTCAAGCGCATGGTGAAGATCTACAAAGACAATTTGCACATCCCGGAGACGGCTTGCAAATACGAGCCGTTGGGGGCCGACGCCAACTCGATGGATGGGCTCAACATTCATGGGGCCATGATCGACGAGGTACACGCGCACCGGACGAGCGCGGTGATCGACGTGCTGGATACGGCGACGGGAGCACGGAGGCAGCCCCTGGTGTTCGAGATTACGACGGCGGGCTATGACCGGCAATCGATCTGCTGGGAGCACCACGAGTACACCCGACAGGTGCTGGAGGGACTGATACAGGATGATACGTGGTTCGGCTATATCGCAACCATCGACGAGGGCGATGACTGGAAAGAGGCGTCCTCCTGGATTAAGGCTAATCCAAACTATGGCGTATCAGTCAAGCCTGATGACTTACGGGCAAAGGCCAACAAGGCCGCCCACATGCCAGCGGCACAGAACGCCTTCCTGCGGTTGCATCTCAACGTGTGGACGCAGCAGTCCGATCGCTGGATCGACATCGACCTCTGGGACGCCAACGCAGGGGCGGTCGACGAGGCGGATCTCGCCGGACGGAAATGCTACGGGGGGCTAGACCTCTCCGCGGTCTCGGACCTGGGGGCCTGGGTGCTGGTCTTTCCGGATGATGACGACCCGGACAGCCTCGACATTCTGGCGCGATTCTGGTGTCCGGAGGCGCGACTGGTCGACGACAGCAACAAGTACAAGGAGCAGTATCAGGAATGGGCGCGCGGGGGCTGGCTGACGGCCACGCCAGGGGATGCCGTGGACTATCAGTTCATCAAGCGACAGATATTGTCTGACGCGGAGACGTTCCGGCTCGAGGATCTGAACATAGACCGGCTGTTCCAGGCCTACCAGCTCTCGATGGAGCTGCAGGACGAGGGACTGACGGTGTTTGGGATGGGCCAGGGGTTCCTGTCTATGGCCGTGCCGGTGAAGGAGTTCGAGAAGCGGCTGTTAGAGAGGAAGTTGCGGCACGGCGGCAATCCCGTGTTGCGCTGGATGGCAGGGAACGTGGCGGTGAAACAGGACGCCGCGGGGAACCTGAAGCCAGACAAAGCGGAGTCGCAGGGAAAAATCGACGGCATCGTCGCCCTGATCATGGCGCTGGACAGGGCTATGCGGCACCAGGCCGAGGGCGGATCGGTGTACGAGGAGCGGGGGATCCTGGTGCTGTGAGTATCGACATCTATGACCTGATCGTGGGGCTGGGCATCATCGCGATCTGCACGGGGGCAGCCCTGTTCGATATACGAGCGGGACTCATCGTCATCGGTATCGCGCTGGTTAGTATGGGCATAACGTTGGCGAGGCTTAAGGCGGGACATGCTGGTAGATCTGTTCAAACGACGCTCTCTAGAGGATCCAGAGACGGACCTGACCGCAACTGAACTAGCGAGCTGGCTGGGAGCGACCTATACGCCCAGCAGCGGCGAATCGGTCAGCATCACGACAGCCATGCGCACATCGGCGGTGTTCGCCTGCGTGCGGGTAATCGCCGAGTCGGTGGCCAGTCTGCCGCTGATCGTCTATCAGCGCATGGGTGGGCGAGGCAAGCGGCGGGCCCCTGAGCATCCGCTCTATGAGCTGTTGCACGGGATCCCGAACCCCCACATGACTGCTGTGGAACTCCGCGAGAACCTGGCTGGGCACGTGTGCCTCTGGGGGATAGCCTACTGCGAGAAGGTCTACGACGGGGCAGGGCGGATCCGCGAGTTATGGCCCCTGAGGCCGGACCGCATGGTGCTGCGGCAGGAAGATGGCAAACCGTCATGGTGGCAGTACACGATGAGCAGCGGCGAGGCCATCGCCCTATCCATGGATCGTGTCTGGCGCACCCGAGGCATAGGGATAGATCGCTACACGGGCTATTCGGTGATCAGCCAGGCGAGAGAGGCCATTGGGACGGCCCTTGCCACGGAGAAATATGGCGGGCTGTTTTTCGCCAACGCTGCGCACCCCGGGGGCGTGTTGCAGACGGACAAAAAACTGAACCAGGCGGCGGCAACCAACCTCAAGGCCTCCTGGGAGGCCGCCCATAAGGGAATGGATTATGCGCATCGTATCGCCGTCTTGGAGGAGGGCGTGCAGTGGCAACAGGTGGGCATGCAGCACGACGACGCGCAGTTCCTGGAGACGCGAAACTTTCAGGTGGTGGAGATCGCGCGCATGTTCCGGATGCCGCTGCACATGATCGGGGATTTGACGAGAGCCACATTCAGCAACATCGAGCATCAGGGGATCGAGTTCGTGACGCTCACGCTGGCGCCCTGGCTGACGCGATTCGAGCAAAGCGCTCGGCGAGACCTGCTCTCCGAGAGCGAGCGCAAGAGCTACTTTGTGGAGCATCTCGTGGATGGCCTTTTGCGCGGGGACATCCAGAGCCGTTATCAGGCATATGCCACAGGGCGACAAAATGGCTGGCTCTCGGCGAACGACATCCGGGAGCTCGAGAACATGAACCCGGTGGATGGCGGCGATATCTATCTTGTGCCGCTGAACATGGTCCCGGCCGATGACATAGGGAGCATACGATCGAATGGCGCAACGCCAGAGGGCAGGGTCCTGCTGCCAGAGATCCGGTCCGACGCATCGGGGAGCGCCGAGTCTCGGAGACGGATCGCCGAATCATATCGGCGGCTGGTCGCTCAGGCCACGGAGCGCATCCTCAAACGGGAAGAGGCCGACATTATGCGCCGGGCCGAAAAGTTGCTGCGCGCCGGGGATGTGGCGGGCTTTTTGACCTGGTTAGAGGAGTTCTATAGGGACCACCCTGCCTTTTACGAGCAGTACATGCTGCCCGTACTGGAGAGCCTGGCCGAGCTGATCACAGCCGATGCCTATGGCGAGCTGGGCATGGAGGGGACGTTCAACGAGGCCCTGGATGCCTTTGTACGGGAGTTCACCGCGACCGCCGCGGCAAAGTATTGCTACTCGAACCATGGCCAACTGCGCGAGGTGGTGCGAGAGGCTGAGACGGGCGAGGAGCTGGCCGCGCTACAGGCGCGATTCGACGAGTGGATCGAAAAGACACCCGATAAGCAGGCCATGCGCCAGACGGTGCGCTGCCAAAACGCAGTTACGCGCGAGGTCTGGATAGGAGTGGGCATCTCTAAACTGCGTTGGGTCACACATGGGGAGAACTGCCCGTATTGCAACGCTCTCAGTGGCAAGGTGGTGGGGATCAACTCGTGGTTTTTGGATGGGGACGTCGATTTCGAGCCCGAGGGGGCCGATGGCCCCATTAGACCGAGCTATAACATAGGCCATGCGCCAGCACACGATGGGTGCGACTGTGGCATAGCCCCAGGGGGATAGGGATGGACGACAAACGAGAACTGCGCACATACGCCATGGATAGTGTCGAGATTCGGGCCGACGGAGGCGATAGCGCACAGCAGCACATCAGCGGACACGCGGCCGTATTCGGCACGTGGACGCGCATCTGGGACTGGCGTGAGAGGATCTTGCCCGGCGCGTTTACGCGAGCGATCGCCGAGGATGACGTGCGGGCGCTCTATAATCACGACCCCAACTATGTCCTGGGGCGCAACATAGCAGGGACGTTGGATCTGGCCGAGGACGACCAGGGGCTCGTCGTGGACATCATTCCCCCCGAAACGCAGTGGGCCCGGGATCTGTTGGTCACTATGGGGCGCGGCGACGTGAACCAGATGTCGTTTGGGTTCACCGTAGGCGCCGAGGAGTGGGTGTTCAACGAGGACATCGATATATGGGACCGGAGCATCAGGGAGATTTCTCGACTCTGGGACGTGTCGCCGGTGACCTTCCCGGCGTACCCAAGCACCGACGCGCAAGTACGCGCGATGGGACTATATGTCCCCAAGCCGCCTCAGGAGAGGCGGCGCGATGGGGGCGCGCATGGCGGAGCTCAGGAGAGCCAGATCATGCACCGAATCAGGAGACAGCGTATGCTCGACTTGATCGAGCGCTCATTGTAGGAGGCAAACGATGGCAACGACACTTGAGTTAAGGCAGCAACGCGCCAACATCTGGGAGCAGGCCAAGAAATTGCAGGAGCTCGCCGAGGGCGAGCTCCGTGACCTTACGGCCGAGGAGCAGAAAACGTGGGACCAGATGATGGCGGATATCGACGCTCTGGGCGCGCGCGTGGAGCGACAGGAGCGCGCCGAGCGGATCGAGCGGGAGATGAACGGCTACCAGTCCCAGACCGGGGCAGATAGGGACCCGGGCAACGAGGGGACTGGCGACGATGAGGCCGGGGGACAGGCGGAGCGCGATAGGGTCTATCGGGAGACATTCGGGCGTTATCTGCGCGGGGGGCGCGAGGCGCTCACCTACGAGCAGCGCCAGGTGCTGCAAGGCAACTTTCAGGCCCTAAAGGGCGGAGAGGGGCGCGCACTGACCACGCTCACGGGATCCTCGGGCGGCTACACCGTGCCGGATGGGGCGATGGCGCCCTTTACCCGGGCCATGATCGACTGGGGCGGGGTCCGTAGGGCCCGCACAGAGAAAATTACGACCAGCGATGGCCGCGATATCCCCTATCCTACCGGCAACGATACCGGCAACACGGGGCGGCGCATTAGTGAGAATAAGCAGGTCGCGGAAGCCTCTCCGACATTCGGAGGCAAGGTGCTGCGAGCCTATATCTACACCTCGGACGAGGTGCTGGTGCCCTTTGCGCTGCTGGAGGATACCGAGTTCGACATCGAGAGCTTTTTGATGACAGCGTTCGGAGAGCGCATCGGTCGGATCCAGAACTCGGAGGATACCACAGGGACGGGCGATAGCATGCCCGAGGGCCTCACCGTGGTCACCACGGTGGGCAAGACGGCAGATGCTGCGGCGGACGTGGACTTTGACGAACTGATCGACCTGGAGCTCTCCGTCTACGGCGTCTATCGCCAGGCCGCAGAGTGGATGTTCAACACCACGACGCTGGGGATCCTGCGCAAGAAGGTGGACAACAACAACCGGCCGCTGTGGTCGCCCGGCATCGCCGGGGGGACCCCAGACCGCATCTGGAACTATCCCTATGTGATCAACGAGGATATGCCCGATGTGGCGGCCAGCGCCAAGCCGATCGCCTTTGGCGATATGTCCTATTTCAAACTCCGGGACGTGCGCGGTATCCAGGTGCTGCGCCTGGTCGAGCGTTATGCGGACTATGGTCAGGTCGGTTTCCTGGCCTTCCACCGCCACGACGCCAAATACATCGACGCGGGGACGCACCCGATCAAGGTGCTGCAGCAGGCAGGGGCCTAGGGCCTAGGGAACGATTAACACGGGGCGACGCATGCCGCCCCGCATATAAGGAG
>CAYOBT010000113.1:0-7389 GCA_964402205.1 uncultured Anaerolineales bacterium | reverse complement strand
GCGTGATGTCATGCTGCAAGAGCTCATCCACCAAGGCATCATAGAAATCGAGCCCCTTGGCAAGCACCTCGCCCTTGCCGTCTGGCAGGACTCTCGGCCAGGCGATAGAGAAGCGATAGGCGTCGAGGTCCATGTCTGCCATGAGAGCCACATCCTCGCGAAAGAGGTGATAGTGGTCATCGGCCACGTCGCCTGAATGACCCTGGAACACCTTGCCCGGCCAATCGCAGAAATCGTCCCAGATGCAGCGGCCTCGGTCCCTCCGACCACCCTCGATCTGGAAGGAGGCGGTAGCTGCGCCCCACACAAACCCGTCAGGAAACGCATACGTCGTCATCCACTGGCTCCTCTCGGCGGAAACACATCCATGTGCATCATAGGAAAGCTAACATGGTGGGTCAAGGCTCCAGTCAGACATCGCCTCCCTCGTGTGCGGAGAGCGATTGGGCCTCCGCGGCGCCCAGCTTGACAGGCTCGGACCTTTGGGCTAGACTGGCTGCGTTCTTAAGGAGTAAAACATCGTGCAAACGAGCGGAAGCCGCATCGTCATGAGGAGCTCCAGGCCATACCCGGACCTAGTGTCTGGTTAGTTGCGCTTGGGGTGACACCCGCGAAGGTTGACCCGCCAGCTCTCCAGACGGAGAGCTGGCGTTTTGTATGTTGAGGTAGGGGGATCGATCCGATGCCGAAAACACCTGTGGGCGTCTTTGGGGCGACCGGATTCGCCGGGCGAGAGCTACTGGCTATCCTTGCCAGACATCCCGACCTCGAGCTTGCCTTTGCCACATCCGAGAGCTATGCGGGCAAGCGTTTCAGAGACGTCTATCCTGACCGCCTGGACGTGACTCTCGTCTCCCCAGAGGAGGCGCCGCTGGCCAACGCTGCGCTGGTGTTCTTGTGCACGCCGCACGGCGCTTCGGCAACTTGGGCTATCAAGGCTCTGGCGGCGGGGTGCAGAGTCGTGGACCTGTCGGCAGATTTCCGCCTGCGCGACGTAGCGACCTACGAGAACTGGTACGTCCCCCATCCCGCACCTGAGCTGCTCGATGAGGCGATCTATGGCCTCACAGAGCTCGAGCGCCAGGCCTTGCCATCGGCGCGACTTGTGGCCAACCCGGGCTGCTATCCGACCTCGGTGCTGTTCCCTCTGCGGCCGCTGGTAAGGGCCGGCGCATTGGCCGACGAGCATATCATCGTGGACAGCAAATCAGGCACGTCAGGCGCGGGAGCCAAACCGAGCACCAAGACTCATTTCATGTCGGTGCATGACAACTTTTCTGCGTATGCCGTGGGCCACGCCCATCGTCACGTGCCAGAGATGGAGCAGGAGCTGGCGGGCTATGGCGGATCGGCGGTGCACGTGACCTTCACCCCGCATCTGCTCCCCGTAGCCCGAGGGATTCTCTCCACCATCTATGTGACGGTGGGGGAGGACTGGACGGCGTCTCGCGTGACCGAGCTCTGGCGCCAGGCATACGATCAGGAGCCCTTTCTGGACGTGATGCCGCCTGATTCGCCCCCTTCGCTGGCTCACGTGGTGCGCAGCAACCGGGTGGCCTTCTCGGCAGCCGAATCGGGCATACCGGGACGCGTCGTGATCGTCTCAGTGGTGGACAACCTGGTCAAGGGTGCGTCTGGGCAGGCTATTCAGAACGCCAACGTCATGCTAGGACTCGACGAGACGGCCGGCTTGGTCTAGGGGGTCAGCGATGAGCGAGATCGTGCGCGTCATCAAGGTAGGTGGAGCCGAGTTGGCCGACGGGCCGGTTCTCGACCGGCTGATCGGTCTCTTGAGCACGTTGCATCGGATCTCGCCTGTGGCATTGGTGCACGGCGGCGGACCCGAAATCGCCTCGCTGCAAAGGCGCCTTGGGCTCGAACCCCGATACGTCGAGGGCTTGCGCGTTACCGACGATCAAGGCCTCGCTGTGGCAGAAATGGTGCTCTCTGGTGCCGTGAACAAGCGCGTGGTGTCGCGCCTGATGGCTGGGGGCACGCCAGCCGTTGGCCTTAGCGGCGTGGACGCCGGGTTGTTTCGCGCCAAGCCGCTGACCTACGGTCGCATCGACCTCGGGCGCGTAGGTCAGATCTACCAGGTGGATGTAGCCTACGTCAAGCTGATCCTTGGCCAAGGTCTCCTGCCCGTGATCTCGCCGATCTCTCTGGGGGCCGATGGGCGGGCCCTCAACGTCAACGCTGACCACGCGGCGCTGGCGCTGGCCCGGGCCCTGCGTGCCCAGGAGCTGGTCTTTGTCACCGATGCACCCGGTGTCCTGCACGACGGACATGTGATCGAGGAGATCCATGAGGACTTGGCGGAGAGCCTCATTCAGGAAGGCGTCATCACCGGCGGCATGGTGCCCAAGGTGCGCTCGGCCTTGGAGGCCCTGGGCGCGGGCGTCGAGCGCGTATGGATCACCAACCTTGAGCGCCTCGCTGCCGGGGGCGGCACGCTGATCCGAGCGAACATCCAAGAGCAAGGAGAGATGGCATGAACGCTGAGCAGCCCAGCATCCAGGATTTGGAGAGCGCCTATGTCGTCCAGACATATGCTCGCGCCCCCTTTGTGTTGACTCGTGGCGAAGGGGTCTACCTGTTCGATGACGGCGGCCGTCGCTACGTCGACCTCGTCAGCGGCATTGCGGTGAATGCGCTGGGCTACGGTGATCCAGAGCTCGTGGGCGCCATCACGTCACAGGTAGCACGCTTGATCCACGTATCTAACCTGTATCACACCGGGCCTCAGGCCAAGCTTGCCCAGATGCTGGTAGAGCGGTCTTTCGGCGACCGCGTGTTTTTCTGCAACTCGGGTACAGAGTCGGTGGAAGCAGCGATCAAGTTCGCTCGCAAGTGGGCGCGGCGCCATGGCGAAGGCAAGACCCGCATCGTGGCCTTTGAGAACGCCTTTCACGGGCGCACGATGGGTTCGCTCGCTCTTACGCCGCGAGAGCACTATCAGGCCCCGTTTCGTCCCCTCATGCCGGGGGCCAGCTTTGCCAGGTTCAACGACTTGGACTCTGCAGCGGCGGTCATGGGCGATGACGTCTGCGCCTGCATCGTGGAGCCGGTGCAGGGCGAAGGCGGCGTGAATCTTGCAGAGCCAGGATTTCTCGCGGGTCTGCGTGAGCTCTGCGATGAGCACGATGCGCTGCTGATCTTTGATGAGGTTCAGTGTGGGCTGGGGCGCACGGGCAGTCTGTGGGCGCACGAGATGGCGGCCGTTACTCCCGACATGATGACGCTCGCCAAGCCGCTGGGAGGCGGATTGCCTATCGGCGCCGTCGTCATGACCGAGGATGTGGCGGGTGCGATTGAACCGGGCGACCACGGCAGCACGTTCGCCGCCAACCCGGTCGTCTGCGCGGCAGCGCAGGTCGTGCTGCGTCGCGTGTCCGATGCTAGCATGCTCGGGCATGTGCGCGAGACGGGCGCCTATCTCGAGGCCGGGCTCCAGGATCTGGCTGAGCGGCACGATGTCGTGGAAGGCGTGCGCGGTGTTGGGCTGATGTGGGGCATCCCTCTCAAGACGGCGGCTGCCCCGATCATCGAGGCCGGCTACGAGCGAGGTATCATCACGTGCCGGGCAGGTGCGAACGTGTTGCGGCTTCTACCCCCGCTGGTCATCGAACGCGAACAGATCGATGTTGCACTGGAGGCTCTTGATGGCATCTTTGCCCAAGCTGTCTGAGATGGGCGCTGACGCACCGCTGGCGAGCAAAGTGCTGATACGGGGTGCGACAGCACATGACGCGCCAGAGATCGCGCGCATCGTGAATGGATACGCAGAGCTTGGGAAAATGCTGCCACGACCCCTGGCAGCCGTGTACCAGTTCCTGCGCGATTTCTCGGTTGCAGAGATGGACGGCCAAGTGGTAGGCTGTGCAGCGCTAAGCATCTTCTGGGGCGACCTCGCCGAGGTGCGCTCCCTTGCTGTGGATCAGAGCTATCGCGGTCGTGGGATCGGGCAGCACCTCGTACGCTATGTGCTGCGCGAAGCTCAGGGGCTGGGCATCCCTCGGGTTTTTGCCTTGACCTACGAGGTCGGCTTTTTCGAGGCGTTGGGTTTCCGCCTGATTCCTCGCGATACGCTGCCCCGCAAGATCTGGCGCGATTGCATCAACTGCGTACACTTTGCCCATTGTGACGAGACGGCGCTGATCATCGACATCGCGCCCCAACCAGAGGAGAAAGACTCGTGAAAGACCAAGTCAGCAAGTGCGTGCTCGCCTACTCTGGCGGTTTGGACACGTCGGTCATCGTGCCGTGGCTGCGAGAGAACTATGGCTGCGAGGTCATCTGCGTGACCGCCGATCTTGGCCAGGCAGAGGAATTGGACGGCCTAGAGGCCAAAGCTTTGCAGAGTGGCGCAAGCAAGATCTACATCGAGGATCTTCGTGGCGAGTTTGTCAGTGACTATATCCTGCCCACGTTGATGGCCGGTGCTGTCTATGAGCGCAACTACCTGCTTGGCACGTCCTTTGCGCGTCCCCTCATTGCCAAGCGCATGGTCGAGATTGCCGAGCTCGAGGGGGCCGACGCCGTTGCTCACGGATGCACCGGCAAGGGCAACGACCAGGTGCGCTTCGAGCTCACCTTCAAGGCACTCAATCCCAAGCTGCGCGTGATCGCGCCGTGGCGCGAGTGGGAGATCCGTTCCCGCGAAGACGCGCTAGCCTATGCCGAGGCACACAACATCCCAGTATCGCAGACGACGCGGTCGATCTACAGCCGCGACCGGAACCTATGGCACATCAGCCATGAGGGTGGTGTGCTCGAGGACCCATGGCAGGAGCCTCCAGCCGACATGTTCGTCCTCACCACAGCCCCGGAGGATGCCCCCGACGAGCCCGAGTATGTCGAGATCGACTTTCGCCAAGGCGTCCCCGTCCGACTCAATGGGACGAGCATGGGTGGCGTGGAGCTCGTCGAGGCACTGAACGCCCTTGGCGGCAAGCACGGTGTCGGGCGCTCGGACATGGTCGAGAATCGCCTGGTAGGGATGAAGTCCCGTGGCGTTTACGAGACCCCTGGTGGCACCATCCTGCATACGGCCCATCAGGCCCTCGAGAGTCTGTGCCTGGATCGCGAGACGCTACACTACAAGGATACCATCGCGCTTCGGTACGCCGAGCTGGTCTACAACGGACGATGGTTCACGCCGCTGCGCGAATCGCTGGACGCCATGGTGCGCAAGACGCAAGAGCGCGTTACCGGCACCGTGCGCCTCAAGCTGTACAAGGGCAACTGCACAATTGCAGGGCGCAAGTCGCCGCATAGCCTCTACCGCGAGGACTTTGCCACATTTGGCGCCGATGACGTCTACGATCAAGCGGACGCCCAGGGCTTTATCAACCTGTTCGGGCTTTCGCTCAAGGTGCGCGCTCTGGTGGACGCCGAAGGGGTGCGAAGCGAGTACGACCAGCCCGACTATACCGAGTTCAAGCGAGATTAGCAGCATGACCAGGCTATGGGGCGGGCGGTTCTCTGGACCGACCGATGAGCTCATGTGGCGATTCAACAGCTCGTTGCGCGTCGATCGACGATTGGCGCGACAGGATGTGTGTGGCAGCATCGCCTACGCGCGTGCCCTGGGGCGCGCAGGTGTCCTCACGGAAGGCGAGGCGGCCTCTATCGTCCAGGGGCTTGAGGCGATCAGGGGCGAACTGGAAGATGAGACGTTCGCGTATGCCGATACTGACGAGGACATCCACACCGCCATCGAGCGTCGCCTGGGAGAGCTGATTGGCGACCTAGCCGGCAAGCTCCACACCGGCCGTAGTCGCAACGACCAAGTGGCGACAGACGTGCGTCTCTATCTGCTGCATGCGCTGGACGATCTGCGGGAGCGGATCGTCCAGCTCCAGTCGGCTATCGTGGATCAGGGAGAGCGACATCTTGATCTGCTCATGCCCGGCTACACGCATCTGCAGCCTGCCCAGCCGGTGCGCTTCAGCCATTGGCTGATGTCGTTCTTCTGGATGGTGCAGCGCGACCGCGATCGTCTTGACGAGGCGCGCTCTCGCGCTTCACGCTGCCCGCTCGGTGCGGGCGCTTTGGCAGGCAACGCCTACGGCATCGATCGCGAGACCCTCGCCGAGGAGCTCGGCTTCGATGGCATCACCGAGAACAGCATGGACGCCGTCGCCGATCGCGACATGATCCTGGACACGCTCTACGTCGGGGCTACCCTCGGCGTCCACCTCAGCCGCCTAGCAGAGGACCTCATCATCTACTCGAGTAGAGCCTACGGCTTTGTTGAGCTGGATGAGCGCTACACGACGGGCTCTAGCATCATGCCGCAGAAGCGCAATCCCGACAGTCTGGAGCTGGTCCGCGGCAAGGCTGGCCGGCTCACTGGCGATCTGATGCAGCTACTCACCGTACTCAAGGGGACGCCTTCGACCTATGATAAGGATCTCCAAGAGGACAAGGAGCCGCTATTCGATACGCTCGACACCTTGGGCGAGGTGGTGCCCATCGTCGCGGGCGTGGTGGGTACGCTCGCGCCGTGCCCTGAGGCGATGCGCGAGGCTCTGGAAGATGGGTTGCTCGCCACCGACTTGGCGGACTATCTAGTCAAGCGAGGCATAGCGTTCCGCAAGGCGCACGAGCTGGTGGGGAGAGCAGTTCTGGAGGCCGAGAACGCAGGGCTGGCTCTGAGCGAACTG
Organism: uncultured Anaerolineales bacterium; assembly: GCA_964402205.1. Lineage (GTDB taxonomy): Bacteria > Chloroflexota > Anaerolineae > UBA1429 > UBA1429 > DAIRUQ01. The sequence goes on along the minus strand of CAYOBT010000113.1, from coordinate 721 downwards.
CCGATCGATGCCTACGAGGCCATCTCGCCGGCATTCGGCAGCGATCTCTACCAGGCGCTGGACGCGGAAGCATCGGTCGAGGCTCGGAGCGTTGCCGGCGGTACGGCTCGGGCCGCGATCGTCGCCCAGTTCGCACGCGCCCGCGAGCTTCTCTAGGCGACGACGCTCGATCCTCTACATGCCGATGCCGGGGATCTCTGCCCCGCAGTTGGCGCAATGCCCGTCTCGAAGGTGGAGCTTGCCGATTCTGTACCCAGAACGTGGGATCACCCGCTCACCGCATTGGGGGCAGTATGTGGTTTCCCCCTCATCGCCAGGAACGTTGCCCACATAGACATAATGCAGACCGGCTTCCCGACCGATCTCCCGCGCACGGCGTAGCGTGGAAGCGGGAGTAGATGGCACATCGGTGAGTCGATAGGTCGGATGGAAGCGGCTCACATGCCAGGGTGTGTCGGGCCCAAGTTCCTCAGCGATAAAGGCCGCGATCTCACGGAGCTCATCGTCCGAGTCGTTCAGTGTGGGGACGATCAGCGTAGTGACCTCCAGCCACACGCCTCTCTCTTTCAAGCTGATGAGGGCATCCAGCACGGGCTGAAGGTGGGCACCACACTGCTTGCGGTAGAACGTGTCCGTGAAGGCCTTGAGGTCTATGTTGGCCGCGTCGAGCAGTCGATCGCCTTTCAGTGGTGCCAGTAGATCCAGCGCCTCGTCCGTCATA
>CAYOBT010000112.1:0-7409 GCA_964402205.1 uncultured Anaerolineales bacterium | reverse complement strand
TGGCCGTGATCCCTTTGACCAAGTGGCTCTTGTCGGGGGTCTCGCAGACCAATGTCCCTAGCTTGTGAGGCTCAAAAGTGTTCAGAACCCGCACAGGTATGCCGATGTCTGCGACCGGCTGGATCGTCTTGGGATGGAGCACCTTGGCGCCAAAGAAAGCTAGCTCAGACACCTCGCCGTACGTGATGGAAGGCAAGGTGGCAGCATTGGGAACGATGCGGGGATCGGCCGTCATCACGCCGCTAACGTCGGTCCAGATCCAGACCTCATCGGCGGGCAGGCAGCGCCCGAGCACCGATCCGGTATAGTCGCTGCCGCCACGTCCAAGCGTGGTTGGGATCCCTTCACGCGTTGCCGCGATAAAGCCCGTCACGACCGGAACAATGCCCTGCTCAAGCAGAGGCAAGAGCCGTTCGCGAACCCGAGCCGTTGTCTCCTCCCAGAGCGGCACCGCCGCCCCAAACCCGCCGTTGGTGACGATAATCTCCGTGGCCTCGATGGCCTCGGCGGGGGTACCTAGTGAACGCAACGCCGCAGCCGCCACCCGCGCAGACAGACGCTCACCCAGACCGGATACGGCGTCCAGGCCTCTGGGCGTCAGCTCACCCAGGGTAGCGATGCTCGCGCAAAGCGTCTCGAACCAGTCCAGCAGCTCGGATTGCTCCGCCAGGAGCTGGGCCTGCTCGGCGGCATCGTCCACACAGGCGACTGTGGCCTCTCGGTGCTTGGCCTCCAGAGCGTGGCGGATGACAGCAAACGTCTCGCGATCGCCATGTGCCGCCGACATCGCCCCTTGGATGAGGCTGTCGGTGACACCACTCATCGCGCTCACGACGACGGCTGGCGGGTGGCCCATGTCGGCGCGCAGATCCGTCACGATGCGTGCCACATTGGCGATGCGCTCTCCGCTGCCCACGGACGTCCCACCAAACTTGCAGACGACAGTCGTAGCCCCATTGTCACGGGCATCACGACTAGCTTTGGCGACCAAGATCCCCATCGTGCACTCCTCCTGCAGAGCGGGCGGTCTCCCCGCTCTTTCGATGCCATCCGCTAGCATGAGCAAACGATCGCACCCCAAGAGACGCGGATGATTGCCGCCCGCCAAAACCAGATGGGGCAGCAGTCCATGGACAGGTCAATCGGGTAGTCTTTGCCCAAGGTCGTGCGACAAAGGGCAACGGGTCCAGCGTCGGGGTGGGCTGCCATGCCGGCGGCAACAATGCCGGGGCGGGCTCGCCGGGACGCGCTTACTGGGGCGTGCCGGGGAATTGCAGGCGATTATACCGCGGCAACGTGCCAACGCCAAACAGGCGCCGTATCGTGCCATCCAGCGGCTCTTGCGTCGCATCGCCGGCTGTGACATCATGCGTTGCGAGGTAGTAAGGCACCTGAGAACCACGCCAAGAACGAGGAGGCAGCAACCATGGCAAAGCGTCGTGATACCGAGCAACCACGTACCAATGCCACAAGGCGACTCGACCAAGACAGTGTCGCGTACACGGTACACGCCTTCTCGCCTTCTATTCGCTCCGCGACCGACGTGGCCGCCGCCGTCGGCGTGCCGGAGGAACGTGTCTTCAAGACGTTGGTCACGATGGCCGACGACGAGAAGCCAGTCTTGGCTATGCTCCCTGGCGATCGGGAGCTCGACCTGAAGTCCCTGGCGCGCGCATGCGGCGCCAAGCGTTGTCAAATGGCGAGCCAACGTGAGGCCGAGGACCTCACGGGACTCAGAGTGGGCGGCATCTCCGCCCTAGCTCTCCGAGAGCGCGCTTGGGATGTGTATCTTGACGAGTCCGCCCTGGCGTACGAGTCCATCCTAGTCAGCGCAGGGAAACGGGGTGTGAATGTAGAGCTGGGCGTGCAGGACTTGGTTGCGGTGACGGGGGCAAGGGTCGCCGGCCTTTGCCGCCCAGCCCCCTAGCGCGCCTGCGCCGGCTCTGGCGTTGGTGACGCCCTCTCGACTATCAGCGTCTCGGGCAGAGACACGGCGTCGCCCAGGGCCTCACTCATCACCACGTCATACACCGGCAAGCGAGCCCCTGTCTCTGCCAGGTACATGCCGACAACCAGATGCGACGGTCCCGAGGCTGCATCTGCCGGGACTGCAATCTCGTACGTGTCGGATAGGTACTCGGCAGGGCGCCATCCGCTTGTCGGACGGTATCCAGCGAGAGGGAAGGTATCCACCTGACCGATGACCTGACCTTCGTCATTGACCAAGTGCACGAATACTGTGTAGTCCTGGCGAACCCTGGAGATAGACCGCCACACCAGGCCTAACCGCACGGTCTCGCCCGCCTTGATCTGGGTTGCTTCTAGGTCCCATCCCGTGAGCGCGATCCCATCTCCAAGCCGGTACTGCACCGGATGAGCCGTCTCGGGACGCGTGACGCGATAAGGGATATACGTGACATTGACCGTCCCCAAGGGCACAAAGGCCTCCGTAACGCACGTAGATTCCTGCGCGTCCAGCACTGCGAGCGCAAGCTGGTATTCTCCACCAGCAAGCTCGATATCTAAAGGTAGATCATAGGGCAGGCAGACGATGTCCCCTTGGTGCCAGAGGCGACTCGGATGCTGCGAGCTGCCCAGTGGCAGTAGATAGCTCGCCTCCACTTCGCCTCCGCGCTCCAACCGAAACGCCACAGAGTACGCGCTCCCAAGGTCCTCGCGGCAGCGCCAGCATACGATTAGCGATAGGTCTTCACCAGAGCGGCCTTGCAGCTCGGCGGGGCTGTAGCCGACCAGATCCAGAGGGCCACCGGCCATCGGCCTCCCGCTGGGTCCTTCCATGCGCTTGGCCACCACCACGTCAGCGATGTCGGGCGGGTACGTGGCATTTCGCACCGTCACAATGCCCAAGGGCACCGACACGTGACCCACCAGGCCATCACCACCAACAGGGACAAGACGGGACCCCTCCGGCAGCGTGTACAAGCCCACCTGAACCCGGTAGATCCCTGGCGCCAGTCCAGCCGGCAGTTGGATGGTGTGACGGCTCAGATGGTCGCTGCCTTCCTTCCAAAGCGATGTCGACAGGCCATGCCTATCCGCTAGCAACTCGTCGGTCTGGGACCAACGGCGACCCTTGACGTCCAGTAGGTGCAAGAACACCGATAGGTTGTCCTCAATTGGTTGCTGTGCTCGCCAGAGCAGGTTGACGCCGACGGCTTGTCCGTACTCTACGATCTCGTGCTCAAAGCTACTCGCCAGCAGCGTAAGCCGTCCGGCGAAATCCTGCATGACAGCTCGATCCGGCTCTGCCGGCCCATAGTCGGCGTCTTGCCGCAGCGCATAGTGGAGCAACGTTCCATAGGCAAAGGGTGTCTCGTCCAGCAGGATGGCCTCGACACCGAGCTCGTGGCCGATGCGCTGCGCGGTGTCGCTCAGAGCTGTTGCATCGTCCTTGGTCCCCTCGAATCGGACGAACCACAGCTCGTCGTGACCCCGGGCAGCCTCGCCGAGCGCCTCTCCCAGAGGCACCCCATCGTCGCTACCGGTGATGTGCAGGGACCAGGGCGCCAGATCGTCTTGGGTCAGCGTGCTCTGGTCGCTTGCCACAACGACGGCACCAGAGCTCGCGTTCTCGCGGATGCGGTCCACGACCTCTGACTCCCAAGGATTGGCATAGACCCAGACGTACGGCTGACCTTGGAGGTGCACAACGTGCAGGGGCTCGCGCGCTGCGAACTCTTCTGCGATGGGATCGCCGTTCTGGACATCGGCGATATAGACCACCACATAGGACGCCCGATGCAAACGGCCGGGGACTGGGATCACCATATCCCCTGGATGGATCGATGCGATACCCGGAACCCCCCAGGTCGCGATCCCGGCACTAGAGGCGCCCTCCTCGGCTATCCAGCTGACGGCCTCCTCCATACCCTCACCCCAGCCCACCGGCAACGTCTCCATAGCCTTGGATAGGCCGCCTGCCAGGGGGTTGTAGTAGGCCAGATAGCGAGCTGGTGCCAAGGGCACAAGGAGCCAAGCCGCCTGCAACACCACGCATCCCATCAGACACGCGTTTCCGAAAGAGGCATTGCCGCTCTGTGCCAATCCGATGCCCTCACCCAGCACCTCCAGCATGCGTGCCAAAGAGATGCCGGCCACCAGATCAAGCGCTAGCATAGAGGGCAAGAGGTAGCGGTCGAACTTTTTCCCGCTGAGGCTGACCAGCCCGGCGTACAGCAGGCCGTAGAGCAGCATGACGATAACCATACGGCGCTGCTCGCGATGCTCGCGCCACAGGCTCGCAAGAGGCAGCGTGAGCACGCCCAACCCGACACCGATGGTTGCGAGCGGCGTGGCTCGAAACAGCCAGGCGACGGGATAAAAGAGCGCGCCAGGGGACGCGGTTTGCTCGCCCAGGAAGAATGTGCTCGTGGCCGTGGTGGGATCCGAGGCATAGCCCAGGGCCATAGCCAGTACGTCCTCCATGGCCTGCGCTGGCGCTCGGGCTGCCGCCGGCCAGGCGACCAATACGGTAAGCCACACCGCTGCAACCCAGAGGAATAGATGGCCAGCACGCCTCTGCCAAGCGAGGGCCTCTACTTGCCCGAGAGATCCGGCAGCGACCAGGACAACGCCGCATGGTACTAGCACCAACGCATACGACTTGGTCACAAAGGCGAGCCCCGCTGCAATCGCCGAACCGGCCAGCCATGCCCAACGTCCACGCCTTTGGTAGACGAGCAAGGCGAGTATCGCCGCCAGCATGAACTGGGCCACCAGCGCGTCCAGATGCAACAGCCGCGATAGGCCCAAGAGGAAGGGATCGGTCAGCAGCACCAAGCTACCGCACAGCGCCTGGATCCGAGACACCAGTTGACGCAAGAGGCCGTACAGCGCGATGGCCAAGAGAGCGTGAAAAGCGAGGATGCCCTGCTTGGCAACGGGGACGAGGGATCCCAAAGCTGCCATCTGCTCGGCGTCGTGGACGTCCACGTCATCCATGGCTGCGGCTTCCGTGACGGCCGCGGGGTTCAGGTCCTGCGCGATGTTGACGTGCCACCAGAAGCTCAGCGACCCGGCCCACATGGTGGTGACGCCGGGATGGCCAGTGATCAGGGTGTCATACCAACGCCCATCCTGGAGGGCCGAATAGAACCTCGCCGACCGATGGGCCCACATGGGCTCATCCCAAGACACAAAGCTGTCCGCGGCCATAGCCCGAGTGGCCAAAACCGCGATGGCTAGCGCCAAGGCAATGAGCGCGTCGACGACCGCCGACCTTGACCGGTTCATCGGGAGTCCGAAGGGCGATCCCGGACCGCGCGCAAGCGGAGGGCGCCGACGATCACATACAGCACGCCTCCAATGATCCCCGAGACCAATGCCATGGCATAGGTCAGAAGCGATAGCGCCAGAGCTTGATCTTGGGGAACGCCAGCTTGGCCAAAGAGCAACACGTACCCTCCCTCGCGCACGCCCAAGCCGCCGATGGTGATCGGGACGAGCAGGACCGTAGATAGGATCGGCACGAACACGGCATAGTGAGCCAGTCCAAGATCGATGCCGATGGCGCGTCCGAGAAGCAACTGGCTCACGACCAGAGTCACCGCGAAGATGAGAGAAACGCCCACCGCCTGCACAAGCGACCGACTTGGATAGCGATGGAAGGAGGCATAGAGCGCCTGCACCTTGGGGTGAGTGAGCACGGGCTTGGCTAGCGGAACATGGCTCGCCACCCAAGCCATCACGCCGCGGTTCATAAAGAGGGCCGTGCCAACAAAGGCGAGGACCACGATGGCCAGCAGGAGAAGCGCGATCTCTGACGGCACCAGATGCCACGCAAAGAGCAGGACCACCAACGCCACGGCAAACTGCACCAGCAGGCCCAGCGCGCGCTCGGCGAGCACCGTCGAGATGGCCGAGGCCGTGGATCCGCCCTGGCTCAACTCATAGATGCGGATGGCATCCCCGCCAAACCCCGTAGGCAGAAACGTGTTGAAAAAGGCCCCGACATAGTAGAGATAGAGAAGCGCTGCGTAGGACGACGTATCGCCCAGACCGCGCATCAGAGCCATCCAGCGCCCTGCTCGCAACACCACGCCAGCCTGCACCACGAGAAAGGCTAGCAGCAGCCCGACGGCGTCCGCTCTGGCCACCTGGTCCCAGACAGCACTGAGATCAGTCTGCGAGATGACAAGGGCAAGCAGCCCCATAGACACGACGACCTTCAGCACATTCTGGAGACTGCGCCACCGGTTCGGCGGAGCGACGTCTCCCGCGTCGTCGACTCGAGCATTCTTGGAGATTGGCTGCATATCCGTGCGCCTCAGTCGGGGTCAGGCGAAGCGGGAGCCAAACGCTCCCGAATGGCATAGATCGGCTTGCCCTGAGACTCGTGGTAGACGCGCACCATGATTTCGGCAAGAAGCCCCATAGAGATGAACTGGATGCCGATGATGGTGAGCAGAATGGCGAGGAACAGCAAGGGTCTCTCCGACAGCGAAGCGCCTGCGAACAGCTTGAGCGCCGAAAGGTAGATGCCGATGCCCACACCTGCCGCCGTTGCCAGCAAGCCCCACCGGCCAAAAATCTGCATCGGCCTGGCAGCATAGCTGAGCAGAAAGCGGACAGTCAGCAGATCGAGGATGACACGCACGGTGCGCGAGATGCCGTATTTCGACGTCCCATACTGACGCGCGTGATGGCGGACAGGCACTTCTAGGATGCGGACGCCCATCCAGCTTGCTAGGGCTGGCACAAAGCGGTGCAACTCGCCGTATAGCTTGACCTGCTTGACCACCTCCCGTCGGTAAGCCTTCAGTGAGCAACCATAGTCGTGCAGATGCACGCCGGTCACATGCGAGATCAGCCAGTTGGCGATATGCGATGGCAGCTTGCGCAAGAGAAAGGCATCCTGCCGATCCTTGCGCCAGCCACTGACAATGTCATAGTCGCCATCGCGCAGTTTGGCTAGAATCATAGGGATGTCCCGTGGATCATTCTGGAGATCGGCATCCATCGTCACGACGATGTCGCCCCGCGCGAGATCGAATCCCGCAGCAAAGGCGGCCGTCTGCCCAAAGTTGCGCCGGAATCGGACGACGCCAAAGCGCTCATCGCGCTCGTGCATGGCCCTGAGCTGAGAGAAACTGCGATCGGTGCTCCCATCATCGATGAGCAGTACCTCCCAGCGCTCGTCGAGGTCATCCAAGGCCCCATGGAGAGCTTCCTCGAGACGTGGGAGGCTCTCCTCTTCGTTGTACACGGGAATGACGAGCGAGAGCGTCAGCTCACCCTCTGCTCGCCTGTCTGGCGCATCGGACATGGCCACCGTCATCTCAGCGCCCGCTCTCTATGTCGGCATCGAGCGTGGCACGCATCCACGCAGCCTCGCGTGCCAAGCCATCCTCCAACGCAACGAGAGGCCTGAACCCCAGCTCATCGCGAGC
>CAYOBT010000111.1:0-7429 GCA_964402205.1 uncultured Anaerolineales bacterium | reverse complement strand
TATCCGGCGATACCGGAGAAGGGAGCTCCATGGCGACGAAGCAACGATGGCATGTGCCGGCTATTTCGTGCGGGCACTGCGCAATGCGCATTCGCAAAGCGTTGGCGGGTGTTCGCGGAGTCACCGCTGTAACGGTGGATGTGAACGGCAAGACGGTGGGTCTTACGGTGGCTGACAAAGAGGCCGCAGAGCGGGCTCGCAAGGCGATGGAAGAGGCGGGATACCCGCCAGAACGGGCGTAGGCGGGACGAGGTCTCTTATGCGAGGATCCCGTGACTGGGTGCTGGTGGTGACCGCGGTCATAGCCGTTGCGGTCTGGCTGGCGCTGCGTTCCTCTGAGAGAGCCGCGGTTGCGCCAGTGACGACAGCCGAGCCGACGCGGATCGTGGCGGGTGAGGTGGCCCCGTCACCGACACTGGCCGCGGCTCCCGTGGAGGGCGCGTTGGCGCCGAATGTGGCGCTGGAGACCCTGGACGGTGACACCGTCTCGTTGTCCGACTACCGGGGCCAGGTTGTCCTGGTGAACTTCTGGGCGTCTTGGTGCAGCCCTTGTCGTGTGGAGATCCCCGAGCTGGCCAGTCTCTACGGAGACTTGGGCGAGCAGGGCTTTGAAATCCTCGCGATCAACGTGGGCGAGAATGCTGAGCAAATTGGGTTATTCACCGAGGCGCTTGAGATGCCCTTTACTATCCTCCTGGATAGCGACGGCGCCGCAGCCCGACGATATGGGCTCCGAGGACTGCCGACGAGTCTGCTCGTGGATCGCGATGGCGTCATCAGGCTTGTGCACGTGGGGATCGCTACGGACGCGATGCTGCGGGAGCACGTACTAGGGCTGCTCGGCAGAAACGGGTAGCACTCGTTTGTCGCTCTGCGGCAGAGCGCATGTTCGAAGGGGGATCGTAGGCATGGCCGGCGTGACGGTACCGCGCGATGCTACTTCCGAGAAGATCACCTGGGCCATGGCAAAGATCCTGCGATGGTTGGGGAGACACTGGCTGCTTCTCTCCAATGCGATGCTTGCCCTCTATGTTGCTTTTCCCCTCCTGGCGCCCATCCTGGCCCACGCAGGCTACATGCGAGGCGCCAACCTGATCTACCTGGTGTACCGTCCGCTCTGCCATCAGTTGCCGGAGCGGTCCTTCTTTCTTTTTGGGCCACAGGCCGCGTATACGCTGGGGGAACTGGAAGCGCTGACCGCGGGCGCAGTGCCACAGAGGTGGATCGGGAACGCAGAGGTCGGGTTCAAGGTGGCGGTGTGCCAGCGCTGCGTGGCAATCTACGGCGGCATGTTCGCCCTGGGTGTCTTGTTCGCCGCGGTTCGGCGGCAGCTGCGGCCCATCAGCATCGTGACCTTCGGGGCGCTTATTGTTCCGATGGTCATCGATGGCTTTGGTCAGCTCTTTGGCCTCTGGGCAAGCTCCGTGGTTAGTCGCCTCATCACTGGTGGGCTCTTTGCACTTGCGTGCATCTTGCTGGTCTATCCGTATCTTCAGGAGGGGATGGCTGAAGTGCGAGCCGAGGCGGAGGCGACTATCGCAGCCCATCGAGCTAGTAGCCATGGGAGCTGAGAGCGTCTCCATCCTGGCAGCATTGGCAGCTGGGTTGATTGCCTTCTTCTCCCCATGTGTGCTGCCGCTTGTGCCGATCTATCTGGGCTACATATCGGGGGTGGCCGTTGGCCGGCCTGACAAGGCGGCGCGGCGCACCGTGGTATCGCACGCCGTGGTCTTTGTGCTTGGGTTCAGCCTCGTATTCGCGCTGCTCGGCGCGGCCGTAGGCTTGCTGGGCCGAGCGCTAGATCCGATCCTGCCCACGCTGATTCGTGTCGGTGGGGTAGCGTTGGTGGTGATGGGCCTTCACATGGCCGGCGTTGTCAAGATCCCGTCGCTCTATGCGGAGAAGCGTTGGGAGGGACGGATCGGCTCCGGGGTAGGGTACGCACGCTCGCTACTGGTGGGCATGGTCTTTGCTGCCGGGTGGACCCCATGTGTGGGCCCGGTGCTGACCGCTATTCTGCTCCTGGCCATGGAGGCTCAGACGGCTTGGCGCGGTGCTCTGTTGCTAATGGTGTTCGGCGTCGGGTTGGGGATTCCCTTTGTCGTTACGGGGGCGCTCATGGACGTCATCACCCCGCGCCTGAAAGCACTTGGAGAGCGCGCTAGGGTTGTCTCTGTCGTCGGCGGCGTGTTGCTGATGGCCATGGGCTTTGCCTTGGTGACGGGCTTGTACGATCGCGTGGCGTTTGCCCTGAACGCCGGTTGGTTCCGCTAGCCGCGCAACAGGTGTGGGCCATTTGCCATGCGGGATCGTTGACGCTATACTGGGTGCATCGGGGCGTAGCGCAGACCGGAAGCGCGCACGGTTCGGGTCCGTGAGGTCGGAGGTTCAAGTCCTCTCGCCCCGACAGCTGGGAGCCGTGGATCAAGCATCTACGGCTCTCTTGCTATATGGCATACAGGGGGTGTCTGATGAGAACCAAGGTGCTCAGGGCGAACGACCTCGGGGCGGTCGCGTGTGCCGTAGAGGCGCTATGTCGTGGTGAGCTGGTAGCCTTTCCGACGGATACGGTCTATGGCGTGGGATGCGACCCCTGGAATACCGAGGCTATTGTGGCGCTCTACGAGGCGAAGCAGCGGGCCAGAAGCATGCCGATCCCTGTGCTACTGGCATCGGCCGAGGCTGCTCACGCCGTGGCAGGCGCTTTGCCCGCTGGCTACGAGGAACTCTCGCAGGCCTTCTGGCCCGGTGGGTTGACGCTCGTTGTGCCAAAGCTGCCCAACGTTCCCTCATCGCTCACCGCTGGTGGTGACTCGGTAGCCGTTCGTCTGCCGGATCATGCTGTGATACGAACCCTGGCGGCCGGCATCGGCGGGTGTCTGGCTGCGACCAGCGCCAACCGCTCAGGCAAGCCGGCGGCAATCGAGGCAGAGTCCGCTCTCGCGGCACTGGAGGGCGCTGTCACCGTGTTGCTGGACGGTGGTCATTGTCCAGGGGGCGTCGCTTCTACGGTCGTGGACCTCACCTCTGATCCGCCTCGCGTGCTGAGACAGGGTGCCATCGCATACGAGGCGCTGCGCGGCCACCTTTCCACGCTGGTGCCTGCTGGCGCCTAGCTGCTTGCCCACGGCTCGGTCTGGTGATAGACTCGACAGCGTGAGGAATATCGACACGTCGCTCGAGGCATGGACGGGCAAGGTGGGCTACTGATGGCTAGAGGCGCGCTCTACAATCGTTGGCGCAGTCAGACGTTCGCGGATATCCTCGGCCAGGAACATATCACGCGAACGCTTCAGAACCAGATCCGCGCTGGTCGTATTGCGCATGCCTATCTCTTTACGGGTCTGCGTGGTACTGGCAAGACCTCGACGGCGCGTATCATGGCCAAGGCGGTGAACTGCATCGGAGACACCGATACGCCGCCCTGCAACAAGTGCCGGGTCTGCCGCTCTATTACTGAGGGACGGTCCACGGACCTGTTTGAGATTGATGGGGCGTCGAACCGGGGCATTGACGAGATCCGAGCGCTCCGTGAGAACGTCGCCTTTGCTCCCTCCGAGGGACGGTACAAGGTCTATGTGATCGACGAGGTCCACATGCTGACGCATGAGGCCTTTAACGCGCTTCTCAAGACGCTGGAAGAACCGCCGTCCCACGTCATCTTTATCCTGTGCACCACAGAGCCGCATCGGCTCCCTGACACGGTGCTTTCGCGCTGTCAGCGTTTCGATTTTCGCCGAGGCTCGGTCTCGGCCATTTCCACCAAGCTGCGGCGCATCTGCGAGCAGGAGCAGATCGCGATATCTGAGCGGGCACTGACCATGATCGCGCGTCGGGCTACTGGGAGCTTTCGAGATGCTGAGAGCTTGCTGGATCAGCTCTCGTCCTATGGGGCCGAGGAGATCACCGAGGCGCAGGTGCAGGCCGTTCTTGGTACGGTGGAGACTGATCTCATCCTATCACTGGTCACTGCGCTGGTGCAGGCCGACGTTGGTGCTGGTCTCGGGAATATCGCGGATGCCATGGATCGGGGAGCCGAGCCTCGGCAGCTGCTCTCCGAGATCGTCGATGCTCTGCGCGCGTTGATGCTGATCTTGGCAGGGCGTGGCGATGACGCGGTTGGGCTTTCGGACCAAGATCGGGTCCGTCTGGAGGAGCTCGTGGCTTCGGGAGCGGCCGAGCTCGCTCACGTTGTGGGCTCTCTTCAGCGCTTCAGCGAGGCAGCCTCTCGCATTCGCACGGCCTCTCGTCCGGAGCTGCCCATTGAGCTGGCATTCGTCGAATCGGTTCTGGCTCGAGACGAATCACCGCTGAGGGGGCGGGGCGAGACGCCAGCAGCAGCGGCGGCTTGGCCGGCGGAACAGCCGGTCTCGAGGCCTGCGCCAAAGCAAGAGCCGTCATCCTCGGAAACCGAGCCAAGGCGCACCGTCGCGATGAGCGGCTCGGGTGGAACGCCCAGGCGTGACGCCCAACAGTCGCGTGCCTACCCGAGTCAGGCACCAGTGCCGAAAGCCTCCGCTCGCGTGGCGGAGAAAGAGTCTGCCCTTACCGATGTGGATGATGCGCCAGAATGGTCGTTGGAATGGGTGCAGGGCAACTGGGGACGCGTGTTGAGCAAGGCCACCGCCCATGACCCGCAGGTTGGAGCTCTCCTGCGATCGGCGGTGCCCACAAGCGTACGCGGGCAGCAGGTGACGATAGGGTGCAGCGGCGAGTTCAACCGCAAGCAACTGTCCGAGGAGAAAAAGCGCCGGTACGTTGAAGGGCTGCTGAGCGACGTTCTTGGAAGCACTTGCCATATCGCATGCGTCACAGACCCAGCTGCGGTGGGGGGCTATATGCCGGGGGCTTCAGCGGGGGATCCGAACGCTGGGCCTGGCAACGGCAGCCTGTTTTCGAAGGATGCCGGCCAACCAGAAGCAAGTGCGAGCCTTCGTAACCATCCTACCGTGAAGGAGCTTGAACGCCGAGGTGGAGTGGTTCACGAGGTTCGTGTGGTAGGACATGGAGGAACGGAGGAATAGCGTGGCAAGCAAGGGGAAACGGAGATTCCAGCGTGGGGGAGCGCCTCAGGGCGACATCATGAAGCAGCTTGCCGAGCTGCAGAACCAGATGGTGGAGGCCCAGGCTTCCTTGGAAGAGGAGGTCGTGACAGCAACCGTCGGTGGTGGCGCCGTCACGGTGGAGATGACGGGTGCGCAGGAGATCAGAAGCATCAGGATTGAGCCGGAGGTTGTCGATCCCGAAGACGTGGAGATGCTACAGGATCTGATCCTGGCTGCCCTCAAGGAGGCGCAGGAGAAGGTTCAGAAGATGGTCACCGAACGGATGGGGCCTCTCACAAGCGGGCTTGACGCGCCCGGGCTGCTCTGATGGCAGGTGGCGCCAAAGCCATTGACCGTCTGGTGGAGGCGTTCTCTCGACTGCCAGGGATAGGGACCAAGACGGCGTCTCGATTGGCCTACTATCTACTGCGCGCCGACGAGCAAGACTCTCTGGCGTTGGCGGAAGCTTTGACGGCCTTGCATCGGGATACGGTGCGCTGTTCCGTGTGCTGCAACATCAGCGAGGCGGATCCGTGCGAGGTGTGTTCGGACGCGTCTCGCGATACGGGGGTCATCTGTGTCGTCGAGGAGCCTCTCGACGTGGGCGCCATCGAGCGGACGGGGCAATACCATGGCCTCTTCCATGTGTTGCATGGGCACATCTCACCGATGGATCGCATTGGTCCAGAGGATCTGTGCATTGGTGAGCTGATGCACAGGGTCGACGGGGGAGGGGTGCGCGAGGTGATCCTGGCTACCAACCCCACGATGGAGGGCGATGCTACGGCGCGCTATCTTGCGGATCGCGTTCGATCAGAAGGCGTCACGGTGTCGCGATTGGCGCTGGGGTTGCCGCGTGGCGGCGACCTCGAATACGCGGACGAGGTGACGCTGGCCGAGGCCCTAGCAGGAAGACGTCCGCTACAGTAGAAAAGCGCTGTTTGGCAGGAGGCGGGGGCCGTGCTATAATCCCGCCTCGTTGCGTTCGGAAAGACGAACGTTAAGAACCGGATCATCTGGCATTGGCTCTGGCGAGCCGAGCGCTCCGCGCTATCGGACTCAAAGGGCCAAGGTGGTCCTCTCAGAGGCCAGAGGGAAATCCCAGAAGGCGAACAGGGGCCAGTTGACAGCTCGGATGATCCATGGTAGACTCCCTTCTTGCCGCGGGGGACTGCGGCGCGCACCTTAACAACTAATAAGTGGTAGAGAGAACGACGGGCAAACCGTTAAGAACGATAGATCTGTTCAGAAGGACAGATTTATATTAACGGAGGGTTTGATCCTGGCTCAGGATGAACGCTGGCGGCGTGCCTAATACATGCAAGTCGAACGGGCTAGGTTTCTCTGGAAGCTACGGAGCGCTTGGGCGGCGAGAAATCGCAAGAAGGGTGCAAAGTAGTGGAAGGGGGAGCACCTAGTCAGTGGCGGACGGGTGAGTAACACGTAGGTAATCTACCTCGAGGTGGGGGACAACTGACCGAAAGGTCAGCTAATACCGCATAAGATCCTTCGGGATGAAAGGTTTCGATCGCCTTGAGATGAGCCTGCGGCCGATTAGCTAGTTGGCAGGGTAAGAGCCTACCAAGGCGACGATCGGTAGCTGGTCTGAGAGGATGATCAGCCACACTGGAACTGGAACACGGTCCAGACTCCTACGGGGGGCAGCAGTAAGGGATATTGCACAATGGGGGAAACCCTGATGCAGCAACGCCGCGTGAGCGAAGAAGGCCTTCGGGTTGTAAAGCTCTTTTCTGGGGGACGAGGAAGGACGGTACCGCAGGAATAAGTCTCGGCTAACTACGTGCCAGCAGCCGCGGTAACACGTAGGAGACAAGCGTTATCCGGATTCACTGGGCGTAAAGGGCAAGTAGGCGGTTGCTCAAGTTGGGCGTGACAACCACTGGCTTAACTAGTGGGGGACGTTCAAAACTAAGCGACTTGAGGGCAGGAGAGGAAAGCGGAATTCCTGGTGTAGCGGTGGAATGCTCAGATACCAGGAGGAACACCGGTGGCGAAGGCGGCTTTCTGGTCTGCACCTGACGCTGAGAGGCGAAAGCTAGGGGAGCGAACGGGCTTAGATACCCCGGTAGTCCTAGCTGTAAACGGTGGATACTGGGTATTGGGGGCTAACATGCTTTCAGTGCCGAAGCAAACGCGTTAAGTATCCCGCCTGGGGACTACGGCCGCAAGGTTAAAACTCAAAGGAATTGACGGGGGCCCGCACAAGCAGCGGAGCGTGTGGTTTAATTCGATGCAACACGAAGAACCTTACCTGGGCTTGACATGCACATAGTAGGGAACCGAAAGGTAACCGACCCTTCGGGGAGTGTGCACAGGTGCTGCATGGCTGTCGTCAGCTCGTGCCGTGAGGTGTTGGGTTAAGT
>CAYOBT010000110.1:0-7442 GCA_964402205.1 uncultured Anaerolineales bacterium | reverse complement strand
ATCCCCATCGCCCAGCGGCTGCGCGTCCCTCACCTAACCCTTGCTCTGCAGACGGTGCCGACCATCGACTATGAATCCGCGACGACGGAGGATCTCACGTGGTTCTGTGTGTCCATGTCGGCACCGGAAGTCTCCTGCGCGTTCAATCGCTGCAACCTCCCCTACCATTGCGTGGTGGGCGGCGATTTCCTGGATAGCACCTGGAAGCGCATCGACGACTGGATCCAGGCAGCCGCGACCAAGCGCGCTTTGATGAACGCCCGCTTTGGCTACCTGGGGCATTACTATCCGGGCATGCTAGACATGTACACCGATTTCACCATGCATCAGGGCCAAGTCGGTGCACACGTCGAGATCCTCGAGATGGACGATCTGGCCGCTCGCGTCGAGAAGGTCACCGAGGCCGAGGTGGACGCCAAGGTGGAAGAGACGCGGGCCATGTTCCATATGCCACCCCCAGGCTATGACCGAATCACGGAGAAGGTCAATCCGGAGGATCTGCGCTGGGCCGCGCGGGTGGCCGTCGCCGAGGACCGCTTGGTCGCGGATTTCGACCTGGATGGCCTCGCCTACTATTACCGGGGCCTGAACGACAACCTCTACGAGCGCATCGGCGCGGCCATGATCCTGGGCAACTCGTTCCTGACAGCCCGCGGGATCCCCTGCGCGGGTGAGGCCGATCTGAAGACGTGCGTCGCGATGTTCATCCAGGAGCACTTTGACGCAGGCGGTTCTTTCTGCGAGCTGTACCTGCTCGACTATGAGAACGGCATCGTGATCGCGGGGCACGACGGTCCGGGCCACATCGCCATCGGCGATCAGAAGCCCATCCTCCGCGGCATGAAGCTGTTCCACGGCAAATCTGGCGCAGGCGTCTCGGTAGAGTTCAGCGTCAAGCACGGCCCCGTGACGCTGCTGGGCGTCACCCAGACGGGCGAGGGCAAGCTCAAGCTCGTGGCCGCTGAGGGCGAGTCGGTGCCCGGTCCCATCCTGCAGATCGGCAACACCAACACCCGGGTAAAGTTCGCCTTGCCGCCAGGCGAGTTCGGCCAACGCTGGGCAGAGACGGGCTCCACACACCATTTTGCCTTGGGGGTGGGCCACCAGCTCTCCAAGATCGAGAAGCTTGCCAAGCTGCTTGACCTCGAGCTGGAGGTCGTCTGCTGACGGGAGCGGGTATGAACGGTCGCCAGCGCATTCTAACGGCCCTTGACGGCGGCACACCCGACCGCATCCCGGTGGCTCTGGGCTTTCGTCCTGCGGACCTGAACGCGTTGGCGCCGCCCGGCACTGATGTTGGCGGCCTCATCGATGTCGAGTTCGTGGCCTATCCGCCGACACCAGCGGACGAGGCCCTGCGGGAACGCGCCTTGCCCCACAGCCCCGACACGCGCTTGGGCACGCCCGAGCAAGCGGCGACCTACGCGCTGTGGGACTATCACCCCGAGCACCCACGCGAGCGCAACCCTTTGGCGCGCGCCACCTGCCTCGCGGACATCGAGTCGTTCGATCTGCCGACTCCCTCTGCGCCGCCGGATAGGCCGCGGCTGCGGGCCGACGTGGCCGCGCTCCATGCCAGAGGGTTGGCGGCGGGAGGCTCGCTCCCTCACCTCGGCGGCGAGCTGTTCGAGTCGTCGTGGCGGCTGCGAGGCCTCGAGAACTTGCTCCTCGACATGGTCGAGCGTCCCGCTTGGGTGGATGCGCTGGTAGCGCGCATGGCCGAGTTCGCTCGCACCAACGCCCTCGCCCTCGCCCAGGCTGGCGTGGATGTCCTCGCCCTGGACGATGATGTCGGCAGTCCCAGCGGGCTGCTGCTTAGCCCGGCCCACTGGCGACGCTACTTCAGGCCGCACTTGGCGCGGATCATCGCGGACGTTCGGGAGGCCCGCCCCGATATCCGCCTGCTCTTCCATAGCGACGGCGACTATACGGGGATCCTGGACGACTTGGTAGCCTTGGGATTCGACGCCATCAACCCCGTCCAGCCGGATCACATGGATCCCGTCGCGATTCGCAGGCGATATGGCAAGCGGCTGGCCCTTTGGGGCACGGTGGGCTATCAGACCACCCTGGCCCTCGGGACGCCGGAGGAGGTCCGCGCGGAGGTAGTACGCCGCATCGCCACACTGGGTCCGGCGGCTTTGGTCTTGGCGCCGTGCTATGATCTCCACGAGCCGCGTGTGCCGTGGAAGAATCTCCAGGCCTTTTTCCAGACGGCGCGCGCTCGGGGCCAGGTTCGGTAGCATTGCGGCCGACGCTTGCCATGGGCCATGCCCACGAATAGACTGGCGGCCAGGGAGGTGAGCCGTGACTGCATCTGAGGAATCGATCGTGACGGTGTACGTCTCGCAGGGCCTTCTCAGGGCCCAAGCCATCGCAGCCAAACTCGAGAGCCTGGGCATTCCAGCAGCTTGCAAGTATGAAGCCATCGGCCGTGTGATCGGCATCACCACCGACGGCCTTGGACACGTCGAGGTGCAGGTCCCGATCGCGTGGCGCGAGCGTGCGCTGGCGGCGTTGCAGGAGATGCCACTTCCCGAGGATGTTGACCTGGAATCGGATGCCAACGAGCGAGGCAATGGCTCGTCATGAGTGAGGCGGCTCCCACCACCATCGCGACCTACAATGAGGGACACCTGCACGCGGCGCTCAAGGCCTGGTACGCCCAGCCAGGCGACCGCATCGAGGAGGAGGTCGCCGGGTATCGCGTGGACATTGTCCGGGATGACCTCTTGCTGGAGGTACAGACGGGCAGCTTCTCCACGATCGCGCCCAAGATCGAGAAGCTGCTGGCCACGCACCGCGTCCGCGTGGTCTATCCCATCGCTCAGGACAAGTGGATCGTCAAGCTACACGATGACGGGCATCGCTCCCGCCGCTTGTCGCCCAAGCATGGTATCTATGCCGACCTGTTTGCCGAGGTCGTCTCCATGCCGCGGCTGTTCCTGCATCCTGACCTGACCCTTGAGGTAGCACTGGTGCAGACGGAAGAGACGCGCGAGCACCAGCCGGGCAAGGCCTGGCGTCGGGGCGGCTGGGTCATCATGGGCCATCGCTTGCTAGACATCGTGGAGCGCCGCCGCTTCCGAGGCGCGGGCGACCTGGCAGAGCTCCTGCCCGACGGGCTCCCAGACGTTTTTGATACGGCCGAACTCGCCGATGCGCTGGGCCGCCGCCGCCGCCTCGCCCAGCGCATGGCCTATTGCCTACGCAAGATGCGCGCGCTCACGCCCGTGGGCAAGCGTGGCCGCAGCGTCCTCTACACCCGCAGCACACTGCTCGCCTCAGAGGAGGGACCATGACAGACCAGAGCTCCCCAGCCTATCTGAACCCCGATCTACCCATCGCCGAGCGCGTGCAGGACCTGGTCGAGCGGATGACGCTTGAAGAAAAGGTCAGCCAGATGGTCCATCCAGCCGCGGCCATCGAGCGTCTGGACGTGCCCGAGTATAACTGGTGGAACGAGTGTCTCCACGGCGTTGGGCGGGCCGGCATCGCCACCGTGTTCCCGCAGGCGATCGGCCTGGCTGCCACCTGGAACACCGAGCTGATGCTCGACGTCGCTACGGCCATCTCGGACGAGGCCCGCGCCAAGCACCACCAGGCCGTCCGCGACGGCAATCGGGATATCTACTATGGGCTCACCTTCTGGTCGCCGAACATCAACATCTTTCGCGATCCACGCTGGGGCCGCGGTCAGGAGACCTACGGCGAGGACCCCTACCTCACCTCTCGCATGGGGGTGGCGTTTGTGCGCGGTCTACAGGGCGACGATGCCAGCTATCTCAAGCTTGTGGCCACGCCCAAGCACTATGCGGTGCACAGCGGCCCCGAGAACCTGCGCCACGCGTTCAACGCCGAGGTGGACAAACGCGACCTCCGCGAGACCTACCTGCCCGCGTTTGAGGCCACGGTGCGCGAGGCGGGGGCCTCGTCCGTGATGGGGGCATACAACCGCACCAATGGGGAGGCCTGCTGTGCCAGCCCGAGGCTCCTGGGGGAGATCCTTCGCGAGGAGTGGGGCTTTGAGGGATACGTCGTCTCCGATTGTGGCGCTATCCACGACATCTGGGCGCATCACAAGCTTGTCGAGACCCCCGCGAAAGCCGCGGCGCTGGCCGTCCGCGAGGGGTGCGAGCTCAACTGCGGCGCGACCTATGAGCATCTGCTGGAGGCGGCAGCCGAGGAGCTGATCGACGAGGCCACCATCGACCGTGCCGTCATCCGCCTGTTCACGGCCCGCTTCAAGCTAGGGATGTTCGATCCCGATGAGCGTGTCCCCTATGCCCAGATCCCCTACGAAGTGAACGATTGCGCGGAGCATCGCGCCCTGGCGCTGGGGGCCGCGCGGCAATCCATCGTCCTGCTCAAGAATGAGGACGGCTTTTTGCCGCTGTCCCGCGATCTGAAGACGGTCGCCGTCATCGGGCCCAACGCCGATGATGCTGAGGTGCTCCTTGGGAACTATAGCGGGACGCCCTCTTCCTCCGTGACGCCGCTCCAGGGCGTGCGCAACCTGCTCGGCGATGAGGCAGAGGTGCTGTATGCTCGCGGCTGCGGGATCACCGGCGGCGACGAGGAGAGCCTGCAAGAGGCCATCGACGTCGCGCGGCGGGCCGAGATCGCCATTGTCTGCCTGGGCCTGTCGCAAGAGGTGGAGGGCGAGGAGGGCGCCGCCAAGCAGGCCGACCGCACCGATATCGTGCTGCCAGGCATGCAAGAGCGCCTTCTGCGCGAGCTGTACCTCGCGTCTGTGCCGACGGTGTTGGTGTTGCTCAACGGGAGCGCCGTGGCCGTTAACTGGGCGCACGAGGCGCTGCCGGCCATCGTCGAGGCCTGGTATCCTGGCGAGGAGGGCGGCACCGCCCTGGCCGAGGTGCTCTTTGGTGAGTACAACCCCGCCGGCCGTCTGCCCGTCACGTTCTACCGGTCCATCGAGCAGCTGCCGCCGTTCGACGACTATGCCATGGAGGGCCACACGTACCGCTACTTCCAGGGGGATGCGCTCTATCCGTTCGGTCACGGGCTCAGCTATACCCGCTTTGCCTACAATGGCCTGACCCTCTCGGCGCGGGAGATCGAGGGCGGCGAGTCCATCGAGGCGCGCGTGATCGTACGCAATGTCGGACACCGCGCCGGGGACGAGGTGGTGCAAGCGTACCTGAAGGACGTCCGCTCGTCCTACCCTGTGCCGGTTCGCCAGCTCGTCGGCTTTCAGCGGGTGCATCTCGATGCGGGCAAGGATCAGACGGTGACGTTCACGATCACGCCCGAGCAGATGGCCGTCCACGACCGCAACGGGCGACCCCTGGTCCAGCCAGGCGATTTCATCGTGTCGGTCGGGGGCGGCCAGCCGATTGAGGGCGGCCCCATCCCCTATCTCAACGAGAGCTTCAAGATCGTCGGCAAGCCGTATCGGATGGACGCCTAGGCGAGGAAAGCCAGGTGAGGGTTGAGACGCCGGGGACGGCGTTGCGGCCGAGGTTGCGGGCGCGGGGGAGGGGACGGAGGGGGAGGGCAAATCTGCGCGCATTCCGATACGCCAGTGTTCGCCCCAATGTTGCGCACCGCGGCCAACCCCCCGCCTCGCGGACGAGGTCTGCGGACGGTTTGCGCCGACGAGGTGCCGCGGCGGAGCGAACCGGCGGCGTCGTGGACGGCGTTGCCCGCATGATACAGAGGAGTCGTACATGCTCATCTTTGACGCCCACTTGGACTTAGCCTGGAACGCCATCGACTGGAATCGCGATCTGACACTCGAGGTAGACGAGATCCGCCGCGGCGAAGCCTGCGCCGCTGACGTCGGCACCGCTCACGGCGGCGCCGCTCACGGCGTACGCAAGAAGGGCGCAGGGCGAGGTACCACGTCGCTGCCCGAGCTGCGCCGCGCGGAGGTGGGCATCTGCGTGGCGACGGTGCTCGATCGCACCGCCCGTCCCGAGACGGACGTGCCAGGGTTTCCAGGCTCGGCGAGCCAGGAGCTCTCCTATGCCAAGGCCCAGGGCCAACTAGCCTACTATCGCGCGCTGGAACACCTCGGCTGGATGCGTGCGATCACCGACACCGCCTCGCTCGATGCGCACCTGGCCGATTGGCGGGACGACCCCGATACCACGCCCCTTGGGTACATCCTAAGCATGGAAGGCGGAGACCCCATCGTCGAGCCTGATTGGGTGGCAAGCTGGCACGATCAAGGCCTAAGGGCCATCGGTCCGGCCCACTATGGCGTGAGCCGTTACGCCCACGGGACGTCGCGGCCTGGCGGGTTGACGGAGGACGGCCGGGTTCTGCTGCGCGAGATGCAAGCGTTGGACATGGTCCTGGATCTGAGCCACCTGGCGGACGAGGCGTTCTGGCAGGCGATCGAGCTGTACGATGGCCCGGTGATCGCCAGCCACAACAACTGCCGCGCGCTGGTACCTGGCGATCGCCAGTTCAGCGATGAGCAGATTCGCGCGATTGCAGAGCGCGGGGGCGCTATCGGCGTGGCGCTGGACGCCTGGATGCTCTACCCTGGCTGGATCCGTGGCGAGACCGACCCCAGCGTCGTCGCCATGGACGCCGTCGTGGACCAGATCGATCATGTCTGCGAGGTCACGGGGACCAACGAGCACGTGGCGATTGGAAGCGACCTGGACGGCGGCTTTGGTACAGAGCAGACACCCCGCGACTTGGACACGATCGCCGATCTCCAGCGCATTCCAGAGCTATTGCGGCAACGGGGCTACGAGGAGCGAGCGATTGAGGGGATCATGCACGGCAACTGGTTGCGCGTGTTCGGAGGGGCCCTGGCACGCTGAGGGAGCGACCGGCTACGATGCCAGGCGCAGTTGCGTGCCACACCAATGCGGGAAAAGCCGGAACATCTGGCCTAGTCCCATGCCGACGCCTAGCGAGCCGGCTCGACCTAGCGTTCCTCCCGCCGGTCGCCAGGCCTCAGCTTCAACTAGCATAGCCAAAGGTGCCCGTGGTCGGGATCCGATTTGCCGTTCGGCTCCCGACGACGGCCAAGAAAGGAGCCAAGCCGTGCCATCACCACCGAGCAGAGCCGCCACGTCCGACCCCAAGATCCTCATCGCCGTTCCCGAGCCTCTGCGTGGGCGGATTCTGACGGAGCAGGCCCGAGACAGGCTTCACAGCCTTGGTACCATCGTGTACAACGAGCAAGGCCGCAACTGGACGGGCTCCGAACTGGCCGACCGGCTGCCCGGCGTCGATGTCCTGCTCGCGAGCTGGGGGCTCGCGCCGCTCACGGAGGATGTCCTAGCCCGCGCTGACCGACTACGTCTCGTGGCCTATGCAGCCGGCTCAGTCAAGGCGTGGGCCACGGAAGCCGTGTTTCGAAGGCGGCCAGGGAGCCCATCGGGGATCGCCATCGCGCACGCGGCTCACCGCATCGCCGACTCGGTGGCCGAGTTCAGCCTGATGGCGGCTCTCGCCGG
>CAYOBT010000109.1:0-7461 GCA_964402205.1 uncultured Anaerolineales bacterium | reverse complement strand
ATCGTCGTCCAACTCGTCGAGGAGACGCTGCCGTATGCCTGCGGTTGGCTCTGCTGGGGCACGTTCGATGTGCCCGAGGCGCGTGACTGCACTAGGCATAGCGGTCTCTTTGACGCCGATGGCGACCTCAAGGCCTGGGGACGGCTGTTCGGCGGCATGGCCCCTCGGGTGACGGCGAGCTTGCCGTCAGAGGACCTGCCGGTCGTAACCTTTGATCCTGAGCCTCTTGTTCTTGGCTCAGTCGATGCCTATGAGGCGCTGGATGCGATGATCTTCCGGCGACGGACAGAGGGCGACTTTGCCTTGGTGGAGAAGTAGCCTCTCAGCGAGAAGCTTCGTATGCATGGGGTGAGCCGACAGCTCACCCCATGGCTTGTGATGGAGCGCATACTAGGGGTTGACGACGATCTTGGTGCGTTTTGTTTGCTCCATGGTCGTCAATGCTTGGTGGATCTCGGTGAGTGGGAACCGGTGCGTGATGACACGTTCGGTGTCGACGAGGCCTGTCTCCATGAGGCGGATGGCGGTCTGCATGGCGCGAGGCGTGGTGCCAAAGCTGGCATCCATCCGCCCCTCCAGGAAATGCGTCAGGCCGCCGTCGAGAGTGAACGTCTCGTGTGTGGTGATGCCAAACACGTTCCAGCGAGTGCCGCGTCGTCTGAGTTTGACCATCAGCTCTACCGCCTGGATTGGCCCCGCGGCTTCCAACACCAGATCGGGTCCCCGCGGGATCATGTCGTACACGGTCTGGACGGCGTCGCCCACTGAAGGATCGACTGCATGGGTGGCACCGAGCTCGATCGCGCGCTCTCGAGCGTATGGCTTGGGGTCGATGGCGATCAGGCGAGCCGCTCCTGCCGCGCGTGCGACCATGAGGCACAGCAGCCCAATGCCGCCAGCGCCGATGATCACCACATCCTCGCCGAGCCGCATCTCGCTGTGCTCGATGACGCCCTTCCAGGCTCCGGACAAGGGCTCGGTGAGAGCCGCCGCGTCAAATGAGATGGCGTCCGGCTTGGGGAACAGGCAGCTCTCGCGGGTGAGCATGTATTCGGCAAAGGCGCCCGGCCATACATCCTCGGGGCCGTCGCCGCCCGTCGTGAACGCATTGGCGCAGTAGTGCGTGTTGCCGGCGCGGCAATGCTCGCAGAAGCCGCAATAGCCCGAGGGTTGGCAGATGACCTCGTCCCCGATTTCTACGTGGCGGACACCCGGGCCTATCGCGGCCACGACGCCGCTGGGCTCGTGCCCCACGATGCAGGGGAACGACACATTGGTGCGAATGCCTCGAATCGCCTTATAGTCGGTGGCGCAGATGCCGCATGACTTGATGCGAACAAGTGCTGTCCCAACGTCGGTGGGTTCCGGGATCGGGACACGCTCCAGGCGCAGATCGTTCACGTCGTGTAGCACGGCCGCGAGCATCGTCTTCATGGCGCTTGACTCCTTTGCTCGGCACGTCGCCCCTATTATGCTCATAGCGTGCTAGGGCTCAAGCTGTTTGACACGCAATAGCCCCACGGTATACTCACATCCGGTCTGCGGAGCAGGTGATCCGGCGGGCGATGGGGAACCAAGGTGGAAGAGAAGATCGACATCCGGCGCCCTGTAGCGGTCGTGCTGCATCACGGATGGTGGATCGCTGCCTTGGGAGCGATCGCCGCGGCGGCGACCTATGTCGTGGGCCTCATGACGCCCCAGACCTACACGGCAGCCGCGCTGGTCGGCATCATCGACCGCTCCAACGTGGTCGCCTTTGATCCCCGCTTTCTCCCGGTCGAGCGCGATCTGCCTACCTTTGAGCCCTATCCCGCCCTGGCCAGCTCCGAGGCCGTGCTATCCGATCTGTTGCTGCACCTCGATGACCAAGCCCCCGGCGATGGCTCGCTGGAGGAGCTCCGAGGGCGGCTCAGTGCGGGCCTTTCGGGCGACAAGGTGCTGCTTCGGCTGACCGCTCTCGCCGATACGCCTCAGGAAGCCGCCTCGCTGGCAAATGCTTGGGCAGAGGTCGTCGTCGAGCATGCGTCCGCGCTCTATGAAGCTACGGACGTTGCGCTGCTGGCGCACTATGAGGAGCAGTTGGCGCTGGCGCGACAGGATTTGAGCGATGCGCGCGACGCTCTGGTGACCCACGATCTCGCCGTGCAGCAGAACGCATCTTTTGCGGCGTTGGCCGCTGCCGAAGCAGAGCTGGAGCGCCTTCAGGAGGAGATGGCCGCGTTAAGGGCGATTCGACGCGATGCGGAGGCCTTACGGACTGCTCTTGAAGCTGGCCAAGACCTCTCTCCAGAGGAGACGCTAGGCGATCTTCTGGGCGGGACCCTCCGTCCCCTGGCCGAGGATGCTTCGGTACCGGTGGTCACTGCCGATGCGTCGCCGCATGACCTCCTCGATGTGATAGAGCGCGTCCTCGCCGAGCGCGTGACAGCGACCCAGGCCGCGCTCGAGAGTGCGCAAGAGCGGGTAGCTGACCTTGCTGAGGAGCTCGCCGAGCAGCAAGCTATGCGAGACGAACGTGCCTTTGCCGTGCGCGAGGCGGAGGATCGTGTCCTCTTGCTTGCCCAAGGGGCAGAGCGGGTGCGGATCGCTGCTGAGGACAGCCGGATCAAGGTGCAGCTAACCAGTCGTGCTAGAGTCCCTGCGAGACCATCCTCCGGCGGCCCGAGCGTGCGGGCCACGGCTTTGGGGGGCGTGACCGGGATTCTCCTCGGGGTTGCGCTGGCATTGTTCCTGGATCGCGGGCGCAGGGCTCGGGCAGGCTCTAGGTCCGCGGGGGCCTAGTGAGCACCACCGGTCCGATGCGCTCGATGGCTCGGGCCCGCCGCGAGCCGATCTGGTTAGCTGTGTTGCTGGGCGTTCACGTCATCCTGGGCATCCTCTGGGGCGCCGCGATTCCCATCTTTGAGGCTCACGATGAGGTGGGGCACTATTACCACGTGCGCTACATCGCCCGTAACTGGTCTCTGGTGCCTCCTGGTGATACGATCGTGGACATGTGGGATGAGTCGCGGCAGCCCCCCCTCTACTATGTCCTGGCCGCGGCGCCTGTGAGCTTGGTCAACACGGACGATGGGCCTGGCTTTGCTCCAAACCCCTATGCAGGATGGGACCTCGCTCTGGGCGGGTTCAATGCCGTCATGCACGATCCGGCGGACGAGGCGTTCCCGTGGCGTGGTGGCGTGTTGGCGGTTCACGTGGCGCGTGGGGTCTCGACGGTGTTGGGGGTGCTCACCATCTGGGCTACCTTTGCTGCCGCGAGGCGCTTGGCACCGACGAGGCCAACGGTGCGATGGGGAGCGGCGCTATCTCTTGCCCTGTGGCCTCAGTTCCGTTTCACCACCAGCGTCATCAACAACGACAACCTCGTCACGCTAGGCGGCGCCCTGATGGCCCTGGTGTTGGTTGGCCTCCTCACGGCTGACATGACGCGAAGGTGGCGTTGGATCGTTGCTATAGGTGGCTGCGGTGCTCTGGCGGCGCTTGCCAAGAACAACGGTCTACAGTTGACGGTGGCAGGCGGGGTTGTTGCCCTTGCGGCATTGGTCTGGCGCGCGCCTCGGCATCCTTGGCGCACAGCGGCAGTCATAGTAGGCATTGCTGGCCTGGCGTTCTCCCTGATTGGCTGGTGGTACGCCCGGAACCTGGATGGTGGCAAGGGCCCCTTTGCATTGCCCTTCATGAATGTCTGGCTGTACCAGTTGGGGCGGCTGTTCCGTCCCGAGGGTCCCGGTGCGGGCAGGCTCCTGGATCGCCTGCTGGTAACGGGGCGGTTTGCGTGGCGCTCGCTGTGGGCGGCCTTCGGCTGGGGGAATATAGGCTATTCCGATGCTTGCTACTGGCTCGCAGGGGGATGGTGCCTTGTGGGGGTAGGCGGGTTGGTGGTGGGACGTCCAGCGGAGCCTCGCGCCCGCGGGGCCATCTGGGCTCTAGTCTTGATCGTGGCTGCAATGCTCGTGCCTACGTGGGTGATCTATGTAGCGACGGGCATCCCGTATCTCCAAGGGCGCTATCTCCTGCCTGCCTTGCCAGCGTTTGCGATCCTGTTGTCCCTTGGTTGGAACCATCTCCTGCCGCAACCGGTCAAAGTGTGGTTCTGGGGACTGTTCGCCGGGACAATGCTGGTCGCCGCCGCATGGACGCCTTGGGCTCTGATCGCGCCGGCCTATGCGGTCCCTGATCCTATGTCAGACGGCGAGTTGAGGCAGCATACCCCAACCCTGGCTCGCTTTGGTGATGTGGTCGAACTGGTAGGATACCGCCTGCACGACCCGCGGCCTGATCAGGGTGGCATGCTCGATGTCCATCTGGCCTTGCGGGTGGTGGCCCAGAGCGAAGCCCCACTGACGCTAGCTGTCAAAGCCTTCGATGCGGGCGGGCGGCTCGTGGGCGCTGTGCATCGGTACCCCGGACACGGGGCCTTGGACACCACGGCGTGGGATACCAGCTTCCTGTTCGAGGAGCATGTCACGTTGCCGCTCACATTAGCGGCATCGGAGGGGGCCGGCAGGCTTGAGGTGAGTTTCTACCATGCCGAGAGTCCTCACTCGCCGCTGGTGGTGCGTGATGGCGAGGGCAATCGCCTGGGGCGCAGCTTGGCACTCTTGAAGGCTTTCCGTGTGAGTGGCGAGTCCAAGATGGCCCTCGAAGATGCCATAGCATACCGATTTGGTGACAGGCTAGCTGCCTCGCAGCCTGATGTGACGCTGGCTTGTGACCATGGCCATCCCACGATTACCGTGCGTTGGGCATGGCGCGTGGAGCGAGATCCAGAGGCCGACTATCGGCTATCTGTGCAGTTGCGTACGTCTGACGGCGCCATCGTTGCGCAGCGTGACGGCCCCCTGGCAGGGGGCAGCATTCCAACCAGACTGTGGGACGTGGGCGAGACAGTACCGGACAAGGTAGAGCTACCGGTGCTCACGCGTGCGACGACTTTGCCTTTGGGGCTCTACCTGATCGTCTACGAGCCGACGACCGAGGAACGGCTGCCGTTGGCCGATGCTGATGGGCGGGCGACGGGCGAGGATGAGCTGTTTCTGCGCAAGCTTCTGCAAGACGATCTGGCGATCTGCCAAGACAACGAGCAAGAGTAGGGATGGGCGACGTCATGCACGTGCTATCCGTTGTCGGCACTCGGCCCGAGGCGATCAAGATGGGGCCAGTCATCCGCGAGCTCTCCCGGCGCGATGGCATCGTGTCGCGCGTGTGTGCCACTGCTCAGCACCGCGAGATGCTTGACCAGGCCCTCGATCTCTTTGGGGTGGTACCTGACACAGATCTCGACGTAATGCGGTCGGATCAGACGCCGACCGATGTCGCGGCCGCGGTTCTTACCGGTCTGCAGCGGTTGCTGGCTCGGGAGAGGTTCGACTGGGTGATAGTGCAGGGCGATACCACGACGGCGGCCGCTGCAGCTTGGGCTGCTTACTATGGCCGGGTCCGTGTGGCCCATGTGGAGGCGGGCCTGCGCAGTGGGGACAAATGGCAACCCTACCCTGAGGAGATCAACCGGCGTATCGTGGGCGTGATCGCGGACCTCCACCTTGCTCCCACGCAGGGTGCGCGCGGCCATCTCTTGGCCGAAGGGGTGGACGAAAGCAGAATCGTGCTGACGGGCAACCCCGTCGTCGATGCGCTTCGATGGGTTAGCGATCTCCCGTGTGATTTGAGCGCAGGTCCGCTGGCCGACCTCGATTGGAGCAAGCGAATACTGCTGGTCACGGCCCACCGTCGCGAGAACCACGGACCGCCGTTGAGGCGCATCTGTCTGGCGCTTTGTGAGATCGCTGCTGCGTACCGTGATGATGTCCAGATCGTCTATCCTGTGCACCCAAGCCCCCGTGTCGCCGGACCTGTGCACGAGCTTCTGGGAGGCGTCCCCGGCGTGCGTCTGCTGCCGCCGCTAGGCTACCTGGAGTTCGTGCAGCTTCTCAAGCGTTCCTATCTAGTGCTGACCGATTCGGGCGGTGTGCAGGAAGAGGCGCCGGGGCTGGGCAAACCCCTTCTGGTTCTGCGCGAAACCACCGAGCGACCGGAAGCCGTTGCGGCCGGCATGGCCCACTTGGTTGGCTCGGACCAGGGGCGTCTCGTCAGCGAGGTGCGTCGTCTGCTGGACGACAAGCGCGCATATATGGGCATGGCGCAGGCGGCGAATCCCTATGGCGATGGACACGCTGCGCGGCGCATTGTTGACGCGCTTGAGGCCTGCGGTCGCTAGATCTTGAGCGACGGCATAGGCGAGTAGGAGAGGCGCATGGCCGGGGAGAGCAGGGTCCAGTTCGATATCCTGTACTTTGGGATGACGACCTGGGAAGGCATCACGGGTCGCGCCAAGCAGCTGGCTACGCGACTGGGGCGGTTGGGGCGTGTCTGCTTTGTGGATCCGATCACGCCTTCGTTGCCCGGGAACCTGCTGCGTTGGTCAAGGGGTGACCGCACGCGCCCTTGGCGGACTCGTCTGGAGCAGGAAGCTGACCGCTTGTGGGTATTGACGCCGCCTCCCGCTCTTCCTTGGGGCTTTGATGTGGCAGCGTGCAACAGCCTGAATCAGGCACTGGTAGCGAGTCTGGCGCGTCGCGCGGCCAAGCGGCTTGGGTTCGCCAACCCGATTCTGTGGATTGAGCATCCTCTGGAGGGCGATCAGATTGATCGGCTGGACCACCGCATGGTATGCTACCATTGTCGCGACAACTACCCGGCCTTTTGGCAGCATGCTCCTCACCGGCAACGACTCGTCGCGCGTCTGGAGAGAACCACGTTGCCGAGGGTGGACATCGTGATCGCTGCGTCGTCGGCCTTGGCCCAACGGTGCCGTTCGGGCAATGCGCATGTCCGTGCTGTCCCGAATGCTGCCGACTATGCGCACATTTCGGCGGCTGAAGGGCCCTCTACCGAGCTCACCAAGCTGGGACGGCCGCTCATTGGCTACCTTGGAACGCTATCTCATTGGTCAGACCTGGACACCGTTTACCGAGTGGCAAAGCGACGTCCTGGCTGGCAGTTCGCCCTGGTAGGCCCGGTGGAGAACCTCGACCTGGATCCGTACCTCGGACTGCCGAATATGCGCTTCCTGCCGCGGGTGAGCTATGATCGTGTGCCGGAGACCCTCGCTGCGTTTGATGTCTGCTTGCTGCCGCGGAAACAGTCGGATCTGACGCGGCATATGGATCCCATCAAGGTCTACGAGTACCTGAGTCTGGGCAAGCCGGTGGTGGCGTCGCCAATGCCAGAGCTCGATCGCTATGCGGACCTTGTGTACCAAGCTGATGGTGTGGACGAGTTCGAAGCTGCTATCGGGGCGGCGCTCGCCGAGTCCGGCCAGCAGGGCAGCGCGGAGAGGCACCAAGCGCGGCGAGCCGTCGCAAGGGCCAACACCTGGGATCGCCGCGTGCAGCAAATCCTGGAGGCTTTGCGTGAGACGGATCGAAGGCTAGGCTACACGCCAGGCTACTGACGATCTCG
>CAYOBT010000108.1:0-7547 GCA_964402205.1 uncultured Anaerolineales bacterium | reverse complement strand
GGAGACGGCGGCCTCGGCCTGGGCTTTGGAGGCGCCACTGGCCATGGGGCTGCCGACGGTTGCATCCCGGCTACCCTGCGCTCCCCAGAGGCTGGCCTTGGCCTGCTCCACCTGGATGCGCGCAGCCTCGATGTCGCGGGCGCTGGGCCCCTTTTGCAGGTCCTCGAGTTGCGCCTCTGCGGACGCCACGGCCGCCTCGGCGGAGGCGATCTCCTCGGCGCTGGCGCCTTTGCGCACACGCGCCAGGTTGGCTTCCTGGACGGCCAGGGCCGCCTCGGCTTGGGCGACGCTCAGATTCAGGTCGGTGGTATCCAGCTCGGCGAGGACTTGGTCGCGTTCGATGCGATCGCCTTCCTCGACATGGACGTCCGTGACGGTGCCAGAGCTGGCAAAGGTGAGGTTCTGGGTTCGCTGGGCGACCACGTTGCCCGTGACGGTCACCTCAGCATCGATGGACGAGATCGTCGCCGGCTCGGTGCTGTAGCCCTCGAGGGGCGTGTCGGCTGGATCGGCTGATGCCCTGGTATAGAGGACCCAGGTGCCTCCGCCGACGACAGCGAGGATGGCGACGATGATGAGAAAGCGTTTCATCTGTTTGGATCTCCGTTCGGATGATTCTGACGCAAACGGCTAGCCGACCATGCCCGGCAGGAGCATGGCAGGCACGAGACGCATGGCGAGCGCGAGGGCCCACAGGATGATGACCACGACGGTGGCGGCCGTCCGACTCAGGTTGAGGGCGATGCGCGTCCCCACGATAAGCAGGAGCAGGCTCCACAGCGTGGCGGGCGTGATGGCCGAGAGGACGATGTAGGCTGGATCGCTGGCATTGGCTAGGGTGTCACCCGATGCTACCAGGTAGCCCAGCCCTTCGTGGGCTGGGACGGCTTGGTGGATCCAGGTGTAGGCCATCGTCACCAGATAGCCTACGCCACGTGGGAGCTGGCTCCAAACGGTCACGGCCCACATGCTGGCAAAGTGTCCGCGTCCCCCGCCAAAGAGCCCACCTAGGTACGCGCCGCCTGCCCAGAGGAGCCAACCGAGGAACGCCCCGCCTACCGCGGTGATGGCGGTCCGCACCAAGCCGCTGCGGGCCTGGGCGCCGTCCATCTGGGCCTGTACCGCCTCGAGCTGCTCTTCGGAGAGCTGGGCGGTGACGCGCTCGAGCATGGCGGCCTGCGCCTCGGAGGCGATCTCGGCATAGTAGGGCGCGGTCACAACGCTGTGCGCTACCAGGATGATGACCAGGATCGCGGCGGCCCACCACCAGCTCTTGGGGCGGTCGACGATGGCTCGCATGGCGGCAGCCGGGCGATCGATGAGATCGGGCAGGATGCGGGCTTGGGACACGTGTCACCTCTCGACGTTGCCGGCGATGCTCCTGACAGGTAGCTCGACTACCCTCCAATATACGTGGCGTTGCCGGCGGTTATTCGGTAGCCCTGGACGTTTGACAAGGTTCCCAGCGGGGCATATGGTCAAGGATGTTTGCATTCGCTAGGGTCGTCAGTAGATCGCGAGGGCACGTGCAAAAGCTGTGGGTCCGTAACTTGGCGGCTCTATGCGCGGCGCAGTTGCTGACGCTGATTGGCTTCTCATCGTACTTGCCCTTTGTCCCGTTCTTTGTCCAAGAGCTGGGCGTCGAGAGCTATGACGCGGCCGTAGCGTGGTCGGCGGCCTTTAGCAGCGGCGCGGCCGTGGCCATGATGGTGTTTCAGCCCATCTGGGGCGTTCTGGCGGACCGTGTTGGGCGCAAGCCGATGCTGATCCGAGCGACGGCGGCGGGAGCGGTGCTGGCCTTTAGCATGAGCTTCGCTCGCACGCCCGAGATGCTGGTGGTCATTCGCGTGCTGCAGGGGATGTTCTGCGGGACGGTGGCGGCGGCGCTGACCTTGGTGGCCTCGGAGACGCCAGATGCCGAGATGGGATTCGCGCTGGGGTTGATGCAGACGGCGCAGTTTGTGGGGAACGCCATCGGCCCGTTGCTGGGTGGCACCATTTCGGACGCCTATGGCGCGCGGACGGTGTTCTGGGTATCATCGGCGCTGATGGCCGTGTCGGTGATGCTCATCCTGCTGGGTGTCCGCGAGGAGCGCAAGCCAGAGCCAAGCCAGCACGCCATCAGCCTGCGGCCGATGTTCACGGGGATGCGCCAGGTGGTGCGCGGCAGCTCGGCGGTGCTCTTGGGGGCGCTGGCCAGCGTCAGCTTTGGCGCCATGGTGGTTTCGCCGATCCTGTCGCTGTATGTGCAGTCGCTGGCGCCTAATGCGCCCAACCTCGGCACGCTGGCGGGCTCGGTGACGGCGGCGTCGTCCGTGACGTCGTCAGCAGCCGCCTTTTTGCTGGGGCGGGCGGGCGATCGTCTGGGGCAGCGCCGGGTGCTGATCGTGTGCGTGTTTGGGGGCGCGGCGCTGTTCTTCCCGCAGGCCATGGTGCGCTCGCCCTATGCGCTGCTGGCGATTCGCGCGTTGCAGGGCGCCTTTATGGGGGGCGTGCTGCCGACGGCCAACGCGCTGCTGGCTCGGATGACGCCGAGCAGTCGGCGCGGCTCGGTCTTTGGGCTGGCGTCGAGCTTGCAGGCAGGCGGACGGGCCATCGGTCCCATGGTGGGTGCGGCGGCTGCCGGCGCATGGACCATGGGCAGCAGCTTTGTGGTAGCTGGCGCGGTGTTCCTGGCCATCGGTCTCGGGGTGTTGCTGTTCGTACATCCACCTAGTGGTCAAGAGGCCAAGGCGCTGCCACCAGAGCTTTCGGCCAAGCCTGCCACGGCCGGTGCGTCGGGATGCAGCAGCCCATCAACCTGATGTTCAGCGAATCTTCATGAATCCTTCGCAAGCTTTGGATAGAATGGTAGGAGATCGCGGCGCGTGTGCGTCGGTGGTGTGCGGTTCGGGTCAGGAGGTGCGTTAGCGATGATAGGCGTTGAGGGATTGGTCAAAGAGTATGGCACGTTCCGCGCGCTGGACGATGTCTCGTTCCACGTCGCGCGGGGCGAGATCGTCGGGTTCCTGGGGCCCAACGGCGCCGGCAAGACGACCACGATGCGCACGATCACGGGCTATATGCCGCCCACCCACGGCACCGTGGAGGTGGCGGGACTGGACGTGGTTGCCGATTCGCTAGAGGTGCGGCAGCGGGTGGGCTATCTGCCCGAGACGGTGCCGCTCTACCGCGAGATGCGCGTCAGCGACTATCTCGCGTACGCCGCCGCGCTACGGGGCGTGGAGGATCGCGATGTGGCCGTTTCTCGCGTAGTGGATGCCTGCGGTCTCGGCGACGTCCGTGACCGCATCATAGGGCGGCTCTCCAAGGGATACCGCCAGCGGGTGGGCTTGGCGCAGGCGCTGGTGCATGATCCAGAGCTGCTGGTGCTGGACGAGCCGACCATCGGCTTGGATCCGCGCCAGATCCGCTCGGTGCGCGAGCTTATCCGCGACCTGGCCGGCGATCACACCGTCTTGCTCAGCACCCACATCCTGCCCGAGGTGGCGGATCTCTGCCAGCGCGTTTTGATCATCGACAAGGGGCGCATCGTGGCCGAGGATACGCCCGACCGGCTCCAAGCTGGCTTGCAGGGTGGGCAGATGGTGCGCGTGCAGGTGGCGCAGCCCGGCGATGGGCTCCTCGATGCGTTGGAGACAGTGTCCGGCGTGGGGGCGGTCCGCAGGCTTTCACCCGATCGCTTTGAGGTGAGCTTTACGCCCGAGACGGACGGGCGCGCTGCCGTGGCGGAAGCGTTGGTGCGCGGCGGATGGGGCCTGCTAGAGATGCAGAGTGTTTCGATGAGCCTGGAGGATGTGTTCGTGCAGTTGACGACCGACGAGTCTGCAGCCCCCGCACAAGAGGAGGCGGTGGCATGAGACACGTATGGCAGATCGCCAAGCGCGAGCTGGATAGCTATCTGGTCTCGCCGATCGCGTACGTCAGCGCGGCCGTATTCCTGGCCGTGTTTGGCGCCATGTTCGCGTTGATCCTGTTCTTCAGCCGCGAGGCTACCTTGCGCTATGTCTTTGATCACGGCGTGGCGCTGCTGTTCTTTGTGCTGGTGACGCAGGTGCTGACCATGCGCCTGCTCTCTGACGAGGCTCGGCAGGGCACGCTGGAGCTGCTGCTGACGGCGCCCGTCCGTGACTGGGAGATCGTCGTGGGCAAGTACCTGGGCGCATTGGCGCTGCTGTTCGTGATCCTGGTGTTGGCCGGGTTCATGGCGGTGGTGCTGCTGCTCATCGGCAACCCCGATGTGGGTCCGATGCTGACGGGGTATCTCGGCTACTTTCTGCTGGGTGCGGCATTGCTGGCCGTGGGCGAGTTTGCCTCGTCGCTGACCGAGAGCCAGCTCGTGGCCGCGCTGCTGGGGCTGGGCATCACGTTGCTGCTCTGGCTAGCGGGCGCCGCGGCTGAGGTGGTCGGTGGGGCGGTGGGCGAGTTCTTGGCCTATCTGCCCATCTTTGACCATGCGTGGGACATGATGCGCGGCATCGTGGATACGCAACATATCGTCTATCTGCTAAGCGTCGTGGCGGTATTCCTGTTCCTGACCACGCGCGTGCTGGAATCCAGGAGGTGGGCCTAGCATGCGTGAGAAGATGCGAGCTTACGCGGGCACCATCGCCATGGTCGGCGTGGTGCTGTTGGTGGTGGCGCTGGGGGCATGGGCCGTTCAAGGCTCCCTGGCCACGTGGGCGTCGATCGTGCTGGGTTTGGGCGTGGTGGCGGGGGCGGTGTCTATCGTCCTCGATCCAGAGCCGGTGGTGCGGGCGCTGACGGGCCGACGGGCGCGCTATGGCAGCAATGCCGTCGTCATGAGCTTGGCCTTTGTCGTGATCGTTGCTGTGGTGAACTATGTGGGGAGTCGCTACCACTGGCGTTGGGATGTGACGGCGTCGCAGGCCTACAGTCTGTCCGAGCAGACCGAGCAGATCGTCCGCGGCCTGGACGAGCCGGTCACTTTTCAGGCGTTCTTTACGCCGACCCACTATAACCGGGTCAGCGCAGAGGACATCCTAGAAGAGTACGCGGCGCTGTCACCGAACGTCCGTTATGAGATCCTGGACCCCGAGCTGGATCGCCAGGCGGCCATCGAGGCAGGGGTTGGACGCGATGGCACCGAGGTCGTGACCAAGGGCGATCGCGTGGAGTATGCCTTTGGCGTGGATGAGCAGGACCTCACCAGCGCCCTGCTCAAGCTGACGCAAGAGCGCCAGCGGGGCGTCTATTTTGTGACGGGGCACGGCGAGCGGAATCCCACGGACTATGAGGAGCAGGGCTACGGCGCGGTAGGGCAGGCGCTCGAGGCCGAGAACTATGTCGTGGACACGATCAACCTGGCGACGGTGGAGGCTATCCCCGAGGCGGCCGACGTGCTGGCGGTGGTGGCGCCGCAGACGGCCTACCAGGCCTCGGAGGTGGAGCTCCTGACCGGCTTTTTGGAGGCTGGCGGGGGGTTGCTCGTGCTCGTCGAACCCGGCGCGCCGGACCCCTTTGGCGGCGCATTGGAGGCCTATGGCATCGCGTTGCCCGACGCGCTGGTGCTGGATCCCGCGCGGGCGTTCTATGGGGACGCGGCGACGCCTCTGGCCGATACCTACGGGTTCCATCAGATCACCAAGGATATCTCGGGCTATACGAGCCTCTTCCCTGGCGCGCGGCCGCTGACGCAGACGGCGGAGCAGCCCGAGGGTTGGCTCTACACGCAACTCGTGGCGACGTCGCAGCAGGCCGAGGGAGAGCGCGACTATCGCGGGACGGGCGAGGTCCAGGCGGGCGAGCCGCTCCAAGGTTCGCTGGCGCTGGCGGCGGCCGTGGAGCGATCGTCCACAGAAGAGGCTACCGGACGTTTGGTGGTCTTTGGGGACGCGACCTTTGCAGAGAACAGCATCCTGTCGCAGGTGATGGGCGTGGCCAATGCGGACCTGATCCTGAACAGCGTTGGTTGGCTGGCCGAGGACGAGTCGCTGATCTCGATTCGGCCCTCCGAGCCCGAGGATCGCAGCATCGCGCTATCGGGCGTGACCATGAACCTGGTCTTGCTGATCAGCGCCGTGCTCATGCCAGCGACGGTGGCCGTGGCAGGGATCGCGGTCTGGTGGAGGCGACGCTAGCATGAACTGGCGGGCTACACTGGTCTTGGTGTTGGTGGCGGTCGCGCTGCTGGCGCTGGTCCTGTTCGTCGAGGCGCCAGGCGGCGAGCCGCGCATCATGAACGTGACGCCGTATCCCACCACGCTGCCGGCCATCGTGACGGTGGATAGCTTGGATGTCCAGCGGATCGCGCTGACGCGATCCGCTGACGATGCTACGGTTGTGGTGGCCCGCGACGAGGACGGGGCGTGGCAGGTGGTCGAGCCGGTGAGTGGCCCCGCCGATGCGACGGCCATGGGAGCGCTGCTCGGTGCCGTCAGCAACCTGACGCCCACACGTCGCTTTGAGGCAGGCGTCTTGGAGGCGCAAGCCGTGGGGCTGGATCCTGCCGTGGTGGTCGTAGAGATGGCTCTGGCCGATGGAGGTAGCGAGCGCGTGCTCCTGGGCGACGACAATCCCCAAGGGAGCGCCTGCTATGCCCAAGTGGACGGCGACGACGCGGTGTACCTGATCAACCGTGGCTTGATGATGCAGGCGACGGACATGTTCGATGCGCCCC
Organism: uncultured Anaerolineales bacterium; assembly: GCA_964402205.1. Lineage (GTDB taxonomy): Bacteria > Chloroflexota > Anaerolineae > UBA1429 > UBA1429 > DAIRUQ01. Next base: position 907 of record CAYOBT010000108.1, on the reverse strand, counting down.
CGCTGGAGCCGACGGCCACGCCGGCCTCGACAGAGACGCCGGCGGGGTAGTCGCGGGCCGAGAGGACGGGTAGGGGCATACATCGGCGGCGCATGCCGCGCAACCCCCTCTCCAAACGTGTCTCCCACACTATCTTTGGGGGAGAGGCTTCGGATGCTCCCCTCTCCCTCGCAGATCGCGGGGGAGGGGTCGGGGGTGGGGGTTGTGATGCACACCGGTGGCGGGCGAGTCCGCACGGGCACGGCTTGCCGTGCCCGTGCTCCTATTCGCTTCTTCGCGTCCGGCGCTGAACGGACACGCGTGCCGCCGTTAGCAGCGCCATCGCAAGGACCAGATTGAGGACCATGAGTACTGGGTAGGGGGACCAGCCTGCGAGCGCGATCTCTGCTACGTGTATTGCTAGGCCAATGGCGCCGCCTACCATCGCTGCATGCTCGTATCGCTGGCGGAAGGTGAGGATCAGCAACACCCCGTAGAAGGCCACGCCAACCAAGGGGCCACCGGATCGCAGCAAGGCTAGGTACCACAGATTCGTCGCGATGAGGGTTGCCAGCAGGCCCCGGATGGCCCAAGTCAGCCGTGAGCGTCCTGTTGTGCCCATTGGGCTTTCTTCCTCGGCTACCCCGCCGCGAACTGCCGCTGGTAGAGCTGGCTGTAGGCCCCGCCCGATGACATCAGCTCGGCATGCGACCCGCGCTCGACGATGCGTCCGTCCTCGATCACCAGGATGCAGTCGGCGTTGCGGATGGTGCTCAGCCGGTGCGCGATGATGATGGCCGTCCGATCGCGTAGCAGGGTGTGCATCGCCTCTTGGATGGCTGCCTCGGTCTGCGTATCCACTGAGGATGTGGCCTCGTCCAGGATCAGGATGCGGGGGTCACGCAACAGCGCCCGCGCGAACGAGACG
>CAYOBT010000107.1:0-7654 GCA_964402205.1 uncultured Anaerolineales bacterium | reverse complement strand
TCTCGAACTCGCGCACCAGGTAGAGCAACAGCAACATGCGCGCGAGATCGCCGCGAGGGATGCGGGCGAGGTCATCCGGACTCCTTTGTAACGCATGGCAGTGAGCTTGCAACTCGCGTTCTACCAGTTTCGGCATGCAACACCTCGTCGTTCGTTATAGATCAGTTGGCGCCCGAGTCGAGCATGTGGTCTCGACGACGCTCATCGAGCCGCGGGTAATAATGCCGCTTGAGGACCGTCTCATTCCCGGTCTGCGGGAGTGCCAGGTAAAAGCGCCCCTCGTTGGCCAAGACTGTATCGAGAATGCTCTCAACAAACTCGGGCGGGTAGTAGCAGTGACAAACATGGGCAATGGCATGGCTCGTGCTCTGGCTGCAGAGCACATAGCGGATGTAGGCCTCCTCGGCGAAATCCGAGGGGTGCTCGCCACGAAGGACGAAATCCGCGTACGTATCGAGGAACGGCGCGATCACCTCTCGTGAGCCAAATGGCTCGTAGGTCGTGTGAAGATACAGCAGGCGTTCTCCCAAAAGGGCGCGCGCCTTTCGCATTAGATCGTAGGCCTGGACCAGATCGAAGGTTAGGCCATCATAGTAGACGCCGTCAAAGCCATAGTCATCGAGCAGACGCGCCGTCTCGCCCAAGAGATGCTCGATCGGCGCCATGGTGAACGTCGGACTCTGGTAAGGCAGTACCCGCATGCCATGGTCGTGCGCGGTGCGCACGACGCGGCGCAGCTCGGCCTCATCCGCCGGCACCCAATCGTAGGAACAGTAGGCAGCATCGGCCAGCAGGTGCTCCGTGGTCTCCATAGGCAGTCCTCGGACCGTGCGTTGGCCATGCCAGATCTGGTCGTGCAGCACCAGGATGTTGGCATACGGTGCCGCCTCGGCAATCATCGCGTCGGACGGATAGTGCCCAAATGTCCAAGGCGGATTCACGCCCCAGTGCGCGATGCGATCGTTGAGCGACCGCTCCAGCTCGAACGGCCGCGGCGGGAAGACCGATACCCAGAGGCGAGAGAAGCGCTCGCCTCGATAGGCGTGTTCCCACTGCGCCGTCGTGTAGATGCCGCCCGCCTCGAGTGTCATCCCCCGCACGCCGTAGCAACCCACGCCGCCGAGTTCGTCAGCCAGAACAGCGTGAGGAGCTTTGATCGCGACGTACGCCGGCCGGAAGGCCCCCTCCACCACGACATCGATCTCGGCCATGGAATACACGTCCAGCACCGAGTCGGCCCGCACTGCAAGGCGCGTGTACCACGTGTCGGTCGTGCGCTGACGAAGCACCACTTGCTGGGCATCGTCGTGTTCCACCAGAAAGGTGCCGCCCGGGATGCTCAGCGTCAAGCGCGCCACCAAGCGTTCCGTGTTGATGCGCTGGTAGCAGGAAACCCGAAGCATCTCTCCGCGCTCGAACAGATAGCGCGCGCCGGTCGTCTCTACGATTACGGCATCACCGCTATCGGCGACGCTTTCGACACGGAACTTGGGCGTCGCCATGGCGATCAGTCCTCTCCTGTCTCCACGGGGGCCTCATCACTGTCCTGGATCTCGCGGATCTCACATACTTCGTATTCGGCACCGCGAAAGTAAGCCACCCAAACGCCGGGCCGTATCTCTACCGGCTCGCCGAGGAAACTGACGCCGCGATCCAACAGATCCCGGTACGTGGCGTGAAAATCCTTGACCATGAAGCCGATGTGGATCAAGCCCAAGTCGCTCTGACGAGCATCCGGCCTGGGCTCACGTCCTGGCGGGTATTCGTAGTGAAACAGCTCGAGCACCTCGTCGTGGAAGCGCAAGTGCACGATCCGCACAACGGTGCCCGGCACACCAATCAGGCGCGCCATCGGCTCGTCGAACGTGCGGTCGAACACCTTGGTCATGCCTACCACGTCCTCATAGAACGCGATAGTATGCTCCATATCCTGCACGCTCATCGCGACGTGGTCCATGCGTGTGAACATCTAGGCCTCCATATCGAGCAGCGTCTTGACGACCTGACCCTTGCGGAGCTGATCGAACGCCAGCTTCCACTCGTCAAAGGGACGCACCTGCACCAACTGCGACAGCTTTGCCGCCTCGTCGGCTTCTGCAGCTAGCGCTTTCTGCCAACTGCTGGGCGGCGAGCTAAAGCAGCCAAAGACGTCGAGTTCCTTGTAGAGAAGCTGGTTCCACGGCACCGAGATGGTCTCGGGCCCCACCAGCCCAATGAGCACGCAGGTGCCCGTTTTCTTGGTGAGATGGATGCCCGAAGCGATGGCTGCAGGGGCGCCCGAGCATTCCACCCAGGCATCCACACCGCGGGCTCCCACAAGCCCCGTGATGGCGTCTGCCAGACTGTCCTGTTGCACGTTCACGACGCGGGTGGCGCCCATGGCGAGGGCCAAGGGGAAACGCATGGACACGTCCTGGTCCGTTCCGGCCACAATGATATCTTCAGTGCCCAGACGACTGGCCCAGATGGTGGCCAACAGCCCCATCGTGCCTGAGCCACTGATGAGGATGCTCGAAGCCCCCTCGATGCCGCCGCGCTCCACCAAGCAATGGGCCGTGATGGCAAAGGGCTCCGTGATGCCGGCGACTCTCCACGGGATGCCTTCAGGGATCCGGTGGGCGAGCCAAGCCGGCAGTGTTAGGTACTCAGCAAAGGCGCCGTCATAGCGGCTCCCCAGCGCAAGCTTCTGGTCACAGATATGGGGCTTGCCTGCCAGGCAGAGTTCACACGTGCCGCAGGCGCCCGTATGCAGCTCTCCCACGACGCGGTCGCCCACAGACCACTCGTGAGCCACCTCCGCGCCCACCTGTTCGATCGTCCCGCAATACTCGTGCCCCATGATCACCGGGGGATCGTTGGGGAACTCGTCAGCGTAGATGTGCAAGTCGGTGCCACAGACGCCACAGTACTTGATGCGGATCAGGATCTCGTTCGGGCCAGGAGGACGGACCGGCACTTCCCGCACCTCCACGTTTCCCACGCCTGGCGCCGTCTTGACCAGAGCGCGCATAGTGCGCTGCATGCAACACCTCCTCCTAGCCAGGAAACGGGACGCCGAACTGTTCGCCGAGCTCCGCGAGCTCCTGGCGCAGCCCCGGATCAAGCGGGATGCCCTCCTTGCGACGCTGCTCGCGACGCAAGCCCTCGATCTCGCCTGGGTAGTAGACCCGATCGAACCCTTCGGCGGGAGGCAAGGCATGGAACTCGTCCAGCATCGCACCCATGCGCTCCTTGAAAGCCTCCAAGGGCATGAACCGGCGCACATCCCAAATGGCGACAAAGTGACCCAGCTCGCGCGGATCGTCCATCTCTCCATACATCTTGTTGATGTGCGGGCCATATGGCATGCCCGAAAGCAAGCTGCAGAAGATGTCGATCACCATGGCCAAGCCACTGCCCTTGGGGCCAGCGATGGGGTGGAGCCCTGCGATGCGGTTCGGGTCCGTGGTCGGGTTCCCTTTCTCATCCAGCCCCCAGTCCGAGGGGATCTCGTGGCCCTCGGTCTGCGCCAGCGCCACCTTGCCGTAGGGAATCGACGTCGTCGCCATATCGAGCAGGACAGGAATGCCCGGCGCCGGGAACCCGATGGCGAGCGGATTGGTGCCAAAGAAGGGCTTTCGAGCCCCAAACGGAATCAGAAAGGCATCCGTCGCCGTCATCATCATGCCGACAAAGCCTTTGGACACCAGCCGTAGCACATAGAAACCGGTCATGCCAAAGTGGCTCGAGTTCCTCACAGAGACCACGGCGGTCCCCGTCTCGCCGGCCAGCGTCATGGCCTCATCACATGCTCTGTAGGTAACCACGTGGCCCAGGCCATCGCCGCCATCCACGATGGCTACCGATGAAGCGGTTCGCTCAACACTGATGGTAGGTCGAGACCAGATGGTCCCGTTCTGCAACCTCCGCACATAGTGCGCCAAGCGGACCACCCCGTGCGAGTCAACGCCGGACAGGTTGGCGGTCAGCAGGCAATCCGCCACGATGCCCGCGTCCTCAGCCGGCACATCGACGCTCTCCAACACAGCGCGAACGAATCCTCGCAACCCGTCGGCATCCACACGAATCGTCTCGTTGTTCATCGCCCTACCCCATGTACATTCCGCCGTTGACATCCACCACGACACCCGTCACATAGTCAGAAAGCGGTGACGCCAGGAATAGCACCACACGCGCCACATCCTCAGGCCGGCCCAGCCTACCCAGGGGAATGGTTGCCCGATAGTCATCCTCGTGGTCGCCCACCTGCCTAACCACCGTGTCGGTCGCAATGATCCCGGGCGCGACGGCGTTCACCGTAATGCCGTGGGGCGCGCCCTCCTTGGCCAAGGTGCGCGTGAGGCCCAGCAGCCCAGCCTTGGAGGCGGCATAGTGAATCCCCACCTCGATACCGCCAACGCGAGCCGCCAACGAGGAAAAGTTGACGATCTTGCCCCAGCCACGCTCCTTCATCCCATCGATGAGCTCTCGGCACATCAGGTACGTGCCGCGCAGGTTCACGCCGAGGACCTTGTCCCACTCTTCGGGTGCGACTGCGCGTACGCCCTTGCGATAGGAGATGATCCCCGCATTGTTCACCAGCATGTCCACGCCGCCCAGCGCATCCTGCGCTTCCGCACACGCCTGCATCACCGAGGCCTCATCCCCAAGGTCGCACCGGATCGCCACGCCTCCTGGCAGCGATTCGGCCACGTCCTGGGCGCCGGACAGGTTGATGTCCAAGATCGCCACCCGCGCACCGGCATCGGTCAGCATGCGAGCGCAGGCCTCGCCGATGCCCGTGGCACCCCCTGTGACAATGGCGCCTTTGCCGCTGAGATCGATCTCCATCACGCTAGTCCTCCCTCCCTGGCGGCGACCGAACCAGTTGGCCCGCCACGGACACCGAGTATACCACCTTCAGCCGCGTCAGGCCACGTTTTCCGCCGAGCCGTCGTTGACACCCGCCCGTCCCTCCCTAGAATGATACGAGATCGTGACCAACATCAAGGGAGGCGCTGTGTCCCAGTTCACTGAGGCCGCCTGCTGGCTAGCCCTCTTGCAGGCAACCGATCTGCCAAGAAGGGCCGCAAAGGAAGCCATCCAGAAATGGTGCCTCCAAGACGCGCGATCCATGCGTGAGTTCCTCTATCTCTCGGTAGGGGACGTGGCCGAGCATCTCAATCTCTCGCCAGATATCCTACAGAGAATGCTCGCCAAGCGCGAAGAGATCCCAGCGTGGGAAAAGCGTCTTGCAGACCTGGCCCAGCGGGACGTACAGATCCTCTTGCGTCAGGACGTCGCCTATCCGGATCTCCTTGCCGAGCGCCTCGACCTCATGCACCAGCCCTTCTACCTCTTCTATCGAGGCAGTATCGAGCTTCTGGCAGAGCCGGGACTGCTCGTCCTCGGTGCCAGCTCGCCTGATGGCGCCGGCATGGCCTTTGCCCACAGCATGGGCGAGGGAGCAGCATCTCTCGATGTCCACGTTGTAGGCGGCTACGACCAAGGCGTCGAACGCATCGCGCAAGAAGCGGCACTGGCGTCAGGTGGCGCCTCGATCATCGTCTTACCACTCGGCATCGAGCGGTTTGAGCGAGCGATAAGGAGCATGGCACGCCCCCTACAGGAGGAGCGCCTCCTCGTTCTCAGTCCCTTTGCCCCCGATGCCGAGCTCTCGGACCTAGCAGCCAAGGCGCGCCGCAGCCTTGCTGCCGCTCTGGCCGGCGTCTGTGTCATCTTGGAGCCCAACGTACAACCCCAAGAGCGGGGTGGAACCCAGGCCTTGCAGACGGGCCACGTGCCCACCTATGTCTGGCGTCACGGCAACGAGGACCTAGTGCAGGCGTGGACAGCCACCGGAGCCAAGCTTGTCGACAACCTAGACCAAGCCCTGGCCCAGGTCTCGGCATGGGTGGCCCCACCCGAAGAAGCCGATGGGGCGGAACCGATACCACTTGACGAAGCCGAAGCCTATGGCGTCGAGCCGATTCACTTCAAGGACGCCGACGACGCCATTCAGCGCCTCTCGGAGAGCGGTCAGGTGCCCGATCGACTGAAGCGTCGCCTTCCGGACACGGACTGGACGGACGAGCCGTGATGGCCCGCGCTGAGAGCCCATCTTCCGATCTCCTCGCGCGTCACGCCGCCTGGTGGGAACGCAAAGCTCACCTCATGGCCTACCCCTACGAGCCTGAGCTAGCGCGCCTCTGGCTTCCTCTGGCCGACGGCACCACAGCCACCGACGACCTCGATCTCACGCCGGACATGCTCGACCTCGAACGGCTCGCGGAGCCGCAGCTGGACACCGAGGTCGCACCTATGGGCGGAGGGCTTTTGCCGGTACGCGTCCCCTATGTACGCGTCCCCTGGATGGAGGCTATCGCGGGCTGCCCGATCCGCGCTCTGGTTGCTTCTGGCAGCATGCGTACCCACACCATCGTGACGGACTGGGATGACCTGTCGCGTCTGCAAGAGCTACGGAATGACGCGTGGCTCGACACGCTGCTAGCTCTCGTCGAGCGCACCGTGGAACGCTGTTCAGCCCAGCGACCTATCGCTCACACACTCATGCGCGGCCCCGGGGATATCGCCGAAGCCATGCTGGGCGCGGAACGCCTCTGCCTAGCCGTCTATGATCACACCGAGGAACTCGCCTCGTTGCTCTCCTATGCAACGGCGCTGTTCGAGGAGGTCTGGCGAGAGCAAGCCTCTCGGATCCCCTGGGTGCGTGGCGGCACCGTGAACTGGTACGGCATCTGGGCGCCGGGCAGCACCGTCCGCACCCAGTGTGACGCCTCTGCCCTGACCTCGCCCAAGCAGTATGCGGACCACATGGCGCGCTGGGATCTCCGTACTGCCCAGGTGGCTGACTATAGCATCATGCATCTGCATTCGGGTTCGCTCCACGTTGTCGACACACTGCTTGCGACGCCCTATCCCACCGCGATCCAAGTATCGCTGGATCCGCCACCGAGCGCCCCGCCCTGGCAGGAGCTGCTGCCCACTTTTGCCACGATCTTGGCTCACAAGCCGCTCCTCATTGACGGCTACCTGAGCAATGAGGAGGCGCGTGCGCTCGAGGACGCATTGCCCCGCGACGGCCTCGCCGTCATCGCACGCCACGCATAGGACGCCTAAGCGTCCAGACGCAGGGCAAGCCAGGGAATGAGCATCTCTTCCGGCCTCAGCCCACCATGCCGGCCACGTAGCTTCTCGCGACGATCCAGCCTGTCGAGGTACGACAAGCCACGCGCAATGGCCACGGCGTCGCCCAAACGCGAAGCCACCTCTCGGTTCGGCGTGCCAGGCCCAAACAGGCCGGCCTCGAGCGCGGTTCGCGCCTCTAGCACGGCGAACGCAGGATCCAGGTGTTCACGCAGCCGCGTCAAGCCATCCTCGCCCATGGCATGCAGGTAGGCCACCCGCGACTCGCCCGAGAACGGAATCAGCATAGAGTCACGCAGCATGCCCTCCGCGTCTGCGTCCCAGGCGGCCTCGGGTGGCGAATCCACAAAGCCATGGTCCGCCATGAGAATCATGACCGTTTCCTCGCGTGCCGCTGCAGATAGCTCCGACAGTCCCGCCTCCATGGCCCCGGTGAAACTCGCCCAAGCCGCCTGCCATGCTCCGTCTCGTGTCCCATGCAGATGGATGGCCGTATCGATGCCGCCCC
>CAYOBT010000106.1:0-7678 GCA_964402205.1 uncultured Anaerolineales bacterium | reverse complement strand
ACGGCCCCAGCGACCAGCTCAACTGTGAGTGGCTGGCCGTCCATTTCGGCGAACAGCGCTAGCTCAGGGTCGATCCAGGGCATCACCTCGTCTATCAGGTTTTCCAGGCGCGGGCGGGTCCAAGGGGCGAAATCGGGGAGCACCGAGAGCGAGCGGTTCAGGAGCCCGACGATGCGGTCCAGCTCGCCGTGCCAGTCGTCCAGGTTGGCGGGGCGCACCTGCACGTGACGTCGTGCTCGCACGCGCCTGGCGATGTCGTCCAAGCGCTGGAAGTGGGACGCGTTGGGGCCTTCGGGCTCCAGCGAGATCTCCAGGGCCACGTTCTGCTCGCGGGCCGGTCGGAAGCCGTAACGCTCCACAAACTCGCGATAGTGGGGTGGCGTGTGTCCGCAGAGGAGCGCCGGCGGACGATCGTACCCCTCCTGGAGGATGCCATAGCCATCCTCATAGTCTAGATCAAAGGGGCCGACCAGGCGTTCCAGGCCGCGATGGCGGGCCCAAGCTGCGGCGTGATCCCACAGCGCCCTGGCCACGGCATAGTCTGGCAGATAGTGGTTGAAGCCAACGGCGGCGTCGTGGACCGTGGAGGTGTCATTGCGGGCGTGATCCACGGCGCAGCAGATGGTGCCGACCATGCGCCGCCCGCGATAGGCCGCGTAGCAGGCCGCCTCGCCATGCCTGAACCACTTGCCGCGCGCGGGATCCAGTCGGTCGACCTGGTTCGTAATCAGGGGTGGCACCCACCGTTGGTCACCTCGAAAGACCCGCCACTGGAACAGCACGAAACGTCGTAGCCCCGCGCGGGTCGGCTCCACCGGCGCGATGGTCAGCTCAAGGGGCCCCATCGCTAGAACTTGCCAGAGCTGGCGCGCCTTTGCTCCAGCGTTGCCACCATGTCATGGTGCTCTTCGCGGGTGATGGGGAACAGGGCGGCAAAGGCGATGCCCCCGCAGAACAGCAGGGCCGGTACGGGTCCCGCCAAAGCTCGGATAGCCGTCGTCGCGCTGGTCGGTTGCTGTGCCGCGTTGGGCACATAGCCAGAGAGGTCCAGCGTCCAGCCCACCAGGAGGAGCGCTATCCCCGCCGCCGCCTTGTGCATTAGCATGACCAGGCTGTAGAACATGCCCTCGTGGCGGGCGCCGGTCTCCATCTCGTCGGCCTCGACCGCGTCCGGGATAATAGCCCACGGTAGGACGTGCGCGGCCGATACGCCGATGCCTGCCATGGCGCCCAGGATGAGCACCAGCCACAGCGGAGAGTTGGGCGCCAGTAGCACCATGGCGATCTGGACGACGGCCCAGAACGCGATTCCCTGGATGTAGGCCTTGCGCTTGTTGGTGCGCCGCGATACGGCTTCCCACAGCGGCAGCACCACCAAGGCTGTCACAAAGACAACCGCGAATACCGCATCGACGCTTTCGATCTGTAGCCAGTAGTTGAGAAAGTAGAGCAACACGGCTTGGATGATATCAAAGGCACTCCAGGTGAGCAGAAAGAGGCCCGCTGCAAAGAGAAAGGCTTTGTTGCGTAGGGCGGCGCGCGCCGACTCTCGCAGTGACGGAGCGGAGGCCTCGCGGAGGTCGGGATCCTCTCGCGTGCCCAGGAACGTACCCAGCAAGGGTAGGGCGCTCAGCAGGGCAAAGAGCGCGCCGGCCAAGAGCACCCGCGGCGCATTGTCGGGATGAAACTCGCCGATGATCATGGCTGGCACGATAAAGGCAACCAGGCTTCCCCCGATGGAGAAGGCCATGCGGTAGGTGGTAAGTGCGGTGCGCTCGTCATAGTCGCTGGTCAGCTCGGGCGTGAGGGCGAAATAGGGCATGTACAGAAAGCTGGCAACCGTATCATACAGCATAAAGACGGCACCATAGTAGACGGCCAGCCATCCCTGGCTGCTGATCGGTGGCCGCCACCACATCAAGGTAAAGACAATGGCAAACGGTACTAGGCCAAAGAGTAGATACGGGCGCCGACGCCCCCAGCGGCTGCGCGTGCGGTCCGAGATGTGGCCGACGATAGGGTCGTTGATCCAGTCCCATTGCTTGGCCACCATGATGGCGGTGCCGGCGAGACCGGCGCGTAGGCCCACGACGTCCGTGAGAAAGATGAGATAGTAGACCGCGATTAGGGTGCTCGTCAGGCTAAAGCCGATGTCGCCCATGCCGTAGGCCAGCTTGGTGCGGCGCGGTAGGCGGGTGGCTGCGATGCTGCTCATGTCCCTCGCTCCCATTGCTAGGGTCGTGCCCACGTTGCTAGGATGTCCATCGCTCAGCGACAGTGGCAGGCAGGCTATGTGCAGAGCCTAGGCCTGGTCGTCGGGTCCATGCCAGAGGCCGTTCCGGAATGCCCAGGCGTCGTCCTCCGGGCCATCGGATAGCCGTTCCCATCCGGAGGCGATGCGCTCCTGGGTCGCCTCCCATGTCCGGATGCCACTGGTGGCATCCGGTGTCTCGACGCAGCAAGCGCCTACGGCCACGGCGGAGGTCAGCGACCGCTCGATGGTCTCGCCCTTGAGCAAGCCCGCCAAAAAACCGGCGATGGTCGCATCGCCCGCACCGACGGTGCCGTTGACGGTGACTTCAAAGCAGGGAGCCCACAGCTCGCGACCGGACCAATTGGCCCGGTCGGCGGGGCCGGCGCGTCCCATATCGCCCAGGTCGTCGGCCGTGCGAAGGTAGATCCCTCGGTCACCCATCTTGAGCATGGCGACGCGAGCGCCGAGGGCCATGGCCGCTCGCGCTAGCGACGACGCTTCGGCGGCCGTGATCTCGTTCAGCATGGCGGCTTGTCCCACGTCGCGCACGAGCTCCTGATAGCGCGAGCGCCGCAGCATATAGAGGAGCTCCTCCACGCTGGGTACAAACAGGTGCACATGAGGCAGTGCGCGAACCAGAATCCCGGGCCAGTCAGCGCGTCCGCTGGGCTTGGCGGGATCGGGCATGGCCATGTCCAACGAGACGGTAGCACCGGCGTTTTGCGCCGTCTCCAGAAGCGAGGCCAGCGCCGTTCCGCTATCGCCATACATGCGCCGCATCAGCGGGGGATAGCCAAAGTGAAAGAGCCGAGCATCCGAAACCAGCTCCGCGTCAATGTCCTCCGGGCCGAAGGTGTCGTTCGTGCCCGTGCAATGGAGAAAGGTGCGATCCACGCCAGGCGGATTGATGACCACCGAGTAGGAGCTGGGCTCTCCTAGACCCACCCTGAGAGCGTCGGCAAGATGCGCGCCATGCCTCCGCAGGAGGTTGCGGGTGAGCTCGGCGATCTGATCATCGCCCACGCGCGCGACGAGTCGCACGTCGACCCCCAGGCGATGCAGCGCCAACCCCGTGTTGGAGACGGCGCCGCCTGTCGAAAGCACGGCAGGGCCCACCTCAGTCAGGCGGCCTGGCGTTAGAAAGCTCGCCGAGGAGGCGGCCTCTTTGTCGATGGTCGGGATCACGTCCACGCACAGGTGCCCTGCGACGATGGCGTCAATCATATCGTGGGTCTCCCTTGTGGCTACGAGTCAAGCTGTCAGCATTATAGCACCGGGGTATGGGGCGTACAATGAGGATCGGGTTCATCGCGTGCTTGCACTCTGGTGACCAGATGGCTATGCTGCAACACAGTGCGCGGTGGGATCGCCGGTTACACGGTGCCTGCAAATGGCCGCACCGAGGCTGTTGAATCGAATTGGCGAGTCATCTGTCTAGTAGGGGGAGCCATCATGACGTTGACCTTGGATTGGCGCAGGCGCATCGACACTTGGCGCGATGAGCTGCAGCGCTTTCTGTTTGTGGAGCTGGGCGAGGTAGATTTGCGCTCTACTGGGGGATATGGGAGGAGGACCTACCAGGAAGCCGTCGATGCGACTGCTTTCTTGGCGTCCCGCGGCACTGCCTGGGGCGCCAAGTGGGAGTACGGCTGGTTCTTTGGTCGTTTCACGCTGCCTCCCGAGGCCCAGGGGATGCGTATCGTGGTGCGCCCTGACGTTGGCGGCGAGGGTGCCGTCTACTTGAACGGGCGCGCAACCGGTGCCGTGGATGCCCAGCATCACGAAATTCTGCTGGCGGATCCCGCCGAGGCGGGTATGTCTTTCGAGCTAGGCATCGAGGCCTATGCCGGTCATGGGCCTCGTGTCACGACGACCGTTCCAGCAGCCCCCGGTGTTGTCTCGGTGCCCGAGCCGCCGGCGGAGCAGTGCGTGGTGGGGCGGACCGTCTATGGCATCTGGCGCGAAGAGGCCTATCAGCTCGCCATGGACGTGGAGACGCTTTACCGCCTACGCGACTGTCTCGATCCGGAGGAGCTGCAGGTTGCCGAGATCGATGCGGGCTTGCGCGACTTTGCCACGCTCGTGGATTGGGAGCAGGGCGCAGATGCCGTGATGGAAGAGATCGTGGCAGCGCGCGAGCGGTTGGCGCCACTTCTGGAGGCGGTCAACGGCACGACGGCGCCTACGCTGTATTGCTTTGGGCATTCGCACATCGATGTAGCGTGGCTCTGGCCCTTGGCAGAAACCGAGCGCAAGTGTACCCGTACCTTTGCTACCCAGCTCGCGCTCATGGAGCAATACCCCGAGTTCAAGTTCCAGGCTAGTCAGCCCCATCTGTTCCGTTGGGTCAAGCGCAACGATCCCGAGCTGTATGCCAGGATTGTGGAGGCCACCAAGCGTGGTCAGTGGGTGCCCGAGGGGGGCATGTGGGTGGAGGCCGACACCAACGTCTCTGGCGGCGAGGCTCTGATCCGTCAGTTCGTTCACGGGAAACGCTTCTTCCAGGAAGAACTCGGCGTAGATTGCGAGTTGCTGTGGCTGCCCGATGTCTTTGGCTACTCGGGTGCCCTGCCGCAGATCATGCAGGGCTGCGGTATCCGATACTTTGCGACGCACAAGATCATGTGGGTTGCGCCTGACGCCGCGCCTTTCCCTCACAATACATTCGAGTGGCGCGGAATTGATGGCACCGGCGTGCTGGTGCATCTCATGAACAACTACAACTCGCACACTGATCCCGCCTCGCTCATCGAGCGGTGGCGCCAACGAGTTCAAAAGGATGGAATCTCGTCGCGGCTGGTGCCCTTTGGATACGGTGATGGCGGCGGAGGCCCTACACGGAATCATCTCGAGTTCCTGCGCCGTATGCGTGATCTGCAGGGCGTACCGCGGACGCGCATTACCTCGCCCAACGCCTTCTTCCACGATCTGGAGCGCGAGGGCGTGCCCGATGCGCACTATGTGGGAGAGCTCTACTATCAGATGCATCGTGGCACCTACACATCGCAGGCCAAAACCAAGCGCGGCAACCGCAAGGCCGAGATGGCTTTGCGAGAGGCTGAGCTATGGGGCGCGATGGCATCGGCCATGCGCGGCTTTTCCTACCCCATGGACTCGATGGACGAGGCCTGGAAAGGCGTCTTGCTGAATCAGTTCCATGACATCCTGCCGGGCTCGTCGATCGAGCGGGTGTATGAGGAGGCCGAAGCCCTGCACGCGGAGGTTATCGAGCAGGCTGATGGCGTCGCTGCTGATGCGCGTAGCGCGCTGGTGGAGCAGAGCGATGCGCTCACGGTGTTCAACAGCCTGTCCTGGACGCGCGATGCCATCGTCGAGCTGCCTAACGGAGCAATCGCTGCCGAGACCGCCGATGGGGCGCCTCTCCTAGCGCAGGCTACGCCGGAAGGTGTATATGCACGGGTGCCCGTGCCTTCCTGCGGCTGGACCACGGTGGTGCCCAAGAGCGAGCCTTCTTTTTCCGAGGCGTTGGAGGATGTGATAGCTACATCCACAACTCTCGAGAACGACCTCCTGCGGTTCACGTTCGATGGCAAGGGTCAGATCACCAGCATTTGGGACAAGGAGACCGATCGTGAGTGGGCGGCCGGCTCTTGCAACGCTTTCAAGATGTGGCGCGATGTGCCCTGCAACTGGGATGCGTGGGAGATCGACAGCAACTACACCGAGTTCCCCGTCGCTCTCGACGATGAGGCCAAGGCTGAGGTCGTCAGCAGTGGACCGCTGATGGGTCAGCTTCGCATCACGCGGATGCTCAACCAGTCGCAGCTCAGCCAGACGGTGACCCTCGTGCGAGGAAGCCGCACGCTGGTGTTCGATAGCGAGATCGACTGGCAAGAGACCCACAAGCTGCTCAAGGTCGCCTTTGCTGTGGACCTGTACGCGAACGAGGCGCTCCACGAAATCCAGTTTGGCCATATCGCTCGTCCCAACCACAAGTCACGGCCGTTCGATGCGGATCGCTTTGAGGTTTCGAACCATCGGTGGACGGCGCTGACCGAGAGCAACCGTGGTGCAGCCGTGCTCAACGACTGCAAGTATGGCGTGAATGTGCTCGGCAATGAGATCGGGTTGACGCTGCTCAAGTCCGCCACCGCTCCCGACATGCATGCCGACAAGGGCTTGCAGCGGTTCACCTATGCGTTCCACTGCTGGAACGGTTCCTTAGGTGAGAGCCACGTTGTACGCGAGGGATATGAGCTCAACGTGCCGGCTAGCGTGCAGGAGGGTGACGGCGGCAGCGTCTCATTGCTGCAGGTGGATGCATCGAACGTCATCGTGGAGACGGCCAAGCCCGCCGAGGACGGCTCGGGCGACGTCGTCGTGCGGCTGTACGAAGCCAAGCGTGCCGCGACGCGATGCGTGCTCAGCACTGCGCTCCCCGTCGCATCCGCCGAGCGCACCGATATGCTGGAGAATTCGGTCGAGCCTCTGGACCTAGAGAACGGACGGATCTCGCTGGAGCTCCGCCCGTTTGAGATCGTCACGCTGCGACTGCGTATAGCCGAGGCAAAGGCCGGATGATCTGTGCCTTAGGAGTGTGAGACGTGCGCCTGGAGCTGACCGCTTCAGAGGACCTCCTGCACGTTGCTGAGGAGGAACTGGGTACACGAGGCTGGTCGATCGTCTCGGACGAGGCCAAGCGGCAGACCGAATTCTGGTACGACACGCCAGGATTCGCCATGCTGCGATGGGGCGCGACGCTCGTACGGATCGATGATGCAGAGTGGCGCCTGCGCGTGCCGGCACGCGCAGGCGCTCAGCCGCGCGTGCTGGAGTTGGCCGAAGCCACAACTCGTCCGCCGAGCGATATCGCCGACGCGGTGCGCCCCTTGGTGCGGAGCTGGGAGCCTCAGCGCGTGCTGACCACCGAGCTCACGAGCCGCTGCTTGGGACTCGCATATCGGGATCAGACCTCCCTGGTCACATTGTCCCGCGAGGACCGTTGTGTGCTGGACGGGCCGGGAGTAGGCCGCACGCTGGCAATCTGGGTGCTGGAAGGCGACGACCAGGAAGCTTGCCAGCTCGTGGAGGAGCGTCTGCGCGCCCACGGGGCGCAAGATGGGCTCGTTCCGGTGGCACGCTTCCTGGGTCAAGCTGCACAGGCGCCTGCAGACGTGTCTATTCCGCCTATACGGCGCAATGCATCGGCCGGCAGCGTCCTCCAGAAAGCGCTCGCACGTGACGTCCAGGAGCTGCTCTTTCGCCTCGTGGGCGTGCCGCTGGAGGTGGATCCGGAGGACGTCCATCGCGCTCGTGTGGTGACGCGTCGGATGCGAGGCCTGTTCCGGACCTTTGGGAAGCTGCTCGAGCTCGAGTCGAGGACAGCCTGGGTGGACGAGCTCGCGTGGCTTGCCGACCAACTCGGCCCCGTTCGGGACGCCGACGTGATGCTGCAGCGTCTGG
>CAYOBT010000105.1:0-7732 GCA_964402205.1 uncultured Anaerolineales bacterium | reverse complement strand
TCCGCGTCGTGTGGTGCGCTCCAGAATGCGGCATCCGCGAGACGGTTACCATCGATGGCGCCGCCACCATCACGTTGGCAGACTATGTCGGGGGGCGGATATGGCCCGACGCCGTCTGCTACAGCTTTTACCCCATCGACCTGCACGACATAGCCGGCGACGGGGTTCGGCCTGAGCCGTTGGCTTTCGGGACCGTCCCGAGCATTCCTCGTGGCGCGCTGATCCCGCGCGGGCTACCCAACCTAGTGGCCGCCGGTCGCTGCATCGCCGGCGATCGCTACGCGAACTCGGCCTATCGCGTGCAAGCCACCTGCATGGCGACGGGACAGGCTGCCGGAGCCATGGCTTGCTTGGCTGCAATCTCGGGCCTGGCCCCGGCCGGCTTGCCGATGGGCGATCTACGCTCGCTGCTCCTGGAGCATGGCGCGATTCTGCCGCCACTCCCATAGCGCGTGCTCATGGCCTGCTGCCTACGCTAGTGCCTCCATCACCAGGTCCGTGACACGGTTCCTCAACCGGTTCACCTCGTCTGGATCTGGATGGGATGCCGTGGTCAGGAACGAGATGGTCAGACGTGCGCTCGGTTCGACGACCGTCATCACCGTGTCGATGCCTGCATGGCCAAACGACTCTGGATCGGCGTGCTGCCCAAAGCCAAACCAGTGGGCCCCGAAGCCATTACGGAGCAACCATCCCAATCCCCACGGCTCGTGGTCTGGCTGCCGATCTGCGTGCCGCGCTGCTTCGATGGCCTCGGCATGCTGGTTGCGGCGCATCTCGCGGACGGTCTTGGCTTGCAGCAGACGCTCTCCAGCGGCGACGCCGCTATTCAGGTGGAGCCAGAGGAATCGGTGGATCTCGGCCAACGTCCCCATGCAGCCGCCCGCAGGATGCCCCATGGCCCAGTAGGTAGCGGGCTCAAAGGCGGTGGGCAGGTCTTCTGGCTGAGGCGTAAGCGCCAGCTCCGCGCCAGGGCGTGGCCAGGCAAACGAGAGGGTCTCGGCGCCGAGCGGCTCGAATAGCCACTCGCGAGCGATCTCATCCCAGGAGCCACCTCCTGCCGCACGGCGAACGCACTCGGCGGCCATGAGCATGCCGCTGAGGGCATGGTAGGCGGAGCGACTGCCGGGGGCCCATTCGAGTTCGTGCTCGCAGCAGGCCTGCACGCAGGTGTTCCAGCCTTCCTCAGTGACGGCTTCTCGCAACTCGACGGAGGGAATCCCCGCCGAATGGGTGAGAAGCTGGCGAATGGTGATGTCCGCCTTGCCGCCTTGTGCAAAGCCCGGTACGTGCGACGCTACGGTGTTGTCCCATCCGATCAAGCCACGCTCTACCGCCATCGCGACGATGGTCGCTGAGATGGGCTTGCTGAACGAGTAGAAGAGATTCGTTGTCTCGAGCGAGTAGGGCCGGTCGCGGGTCTCTCCGTCGCAATAGCTGCCCCAAGCGCGCTCGAACACCGTGCGCTCGTCGCGGATCACCACCAGAGAGGCGCCAGGAAAGGTGCCAGCATCCAGCTCTTCTTCCACAAAGGCGCGGACAGCGTCCAGACCAGATGTGCCAAAGCTTGCGGCCTGTGGGCTCGTAGGCGGAAAGAGATCGCTAGGCTTCACGATGGCATCCTTTCGTTGTGTGTGGCACAAGGATCGTATCGATGGCTATGTCTCCATGAGCGCTCGCAGGTGCGACCAGTCGGCTGGAGGCCTGGCAGGTGCCAGAGTGCTGCCAGGCCAGTCCTGGAGGTGCTAGGAGCTGCAGGGTTCGGTTGGGCGCGTCGACGATACGCAAATGAACCCGATCATCCTGGGCGTGGAGAGCAAGCGTCGCCTCGCCAAGATGGGTGCGAAAGGCGAATCCCTGGCGCCACCATGCGCGAGGGAGCTGAGGGCGGAGCGTGACGCGCTCGCGGGTTGGCGGCTCTACGCCAAAGAGGAACTGGTTGACGATACGCACCAGATTGGCGGGATACTCACAGTACGTTGCGGGCCCGCCAGGACACGGGCCGGCGTCGGACGGGTAGTAGCGCTCTCGCCATGAATAGCCGTTGGCCTCTCCCACGCGTGCTACGGCGCGTAGGCTCTCTAGCAGACCCTTGACGTCGCCCATGCGTGTGCGTGCCCAGGCCTCCAGGTACCAGACTCTCCCCATGGCAGCCAGATCGTGACGACGGGGCATGTGAGCGGGCCAGGCCTCGTCGTCGATCTGGTCGCGCGTCACAAACTCCCAGTCCTCGTACGTGTCCGGCTGTGTACTGATGCCAGTCGGCATCCCGCCGTACCAAAAGCTCTGGGCATTGCGGAGGCGCCGCCAGAGAGCAAGCGTAGTCTCTTTCGGGAGCATGCCTACGGCGACGGCTGCCCAGTCCACATCGGTGAGACCGTGCCAGTTGACGGGGCCATGAACCGGATGGATGTACTCTACACAGTGACCGTCCTGCCAGAACTCCCGCCGAAAGTTGCGGCGGATGCTCCGGGCGAGGGCTCCCCAGCGTCGTGCCTGGCCCAGCTCACCGGCGGCGAGATTGAGGCGGGCCGTGCGCAGGAGTGCGTCCACAGCGTAACACTGGGTCACGCCATCCCAGGCGATACGCGTCGGCATCTCGACATAGTAGCCCGAGCCGCCTACGCGAGCTTGTGGGCTCACGAGGCTGGCGAGGTATGCGGCTGAGAGGTTGATGCTCGCCAGATTGCTGACCAGCCAGTCGTCATCGAGGGTATGCGCATAGATTGCGAACGCGTTGTGAGCGTAGGTCGTGGCTCCCAACGCACCGAGCGGATCGCCGGGCACCCAGTGGGTGTAGAGTCCTTCGCCCCGATCGTCCACGCGGATGGGCAGCTTGCCATCCGCCCGCTGGTAGCGCCGCACGAAATCCCAGTTGGCCCTGACCTCCGCCTGGCGGCCCAGGAAAAGCAGCGCATGGCTGAGCTGGTGACCGTCCAGGCTCGGATACGTGTATGCTTGCCCAAACCCTTGACGGTCGGCGCAGACGGACCAGTATCCAAAAAACACCGATGGATCAAGAGAGCGCAGGACGTTGTCGTCTGCAGCGCGCTGATACGCTGTGTCAAGCCATGGTTCTGGTGTCTCTAGGTAGGCTGTGCTCATGCAGGCCCTCGCACGATTGCCCAAGATGCTAGCCCATAGTATAGTCTGTCAGGGGTCCAATACCATTCGGCGCGCACACGCCACTATGGCAAGGAGGATGCGTGAACGACCTGGAACGCTTCCGGGCCTGCATGCGATACGAGCCGGTGGATCATGTGCCGGTGAACTATGGCGGTGCCTGGCCCGAGACGATAGAGCGCTGGAAGTCTGAGGGCTGGGATCCCGAGACGTTTGACATTACCATGGGCGCGGACAAGCGGCTGTGGCTGTCGCAGTGGTTCTTCCCGAATCCGCCCTTTGAGCGCAAGGTAATCGAGGAGGACGAGGCTCACATCCTCTATATCAACCACGAGGGCATCCTGATGCGGGAGCGCAAGGATCAGCCTTGGAGCTCGATGCCGCAGTTTGTCAAGTTCCCTGTCGAGACGCGAGAGGAGTTTCGCGCCTTTTGGCGTGAGCGGATGAATCCCGATCTGAGCGCGCGCATCGGTCCCGATTGGCGCGAGCAGCTCAAGGCCTGGCGTGCGCAGCCTGTCCCGATGGTCATCTTTTCCGACCGTTGGGGTGGCTTTTTCGGTCCGCTGCGCAACCTGGTGGGCGTCGAGCGGCTCTGCCGTCTTTTCTACGACGATCCAGCGTTCGTCGAGGAGATGATGGATGCTGATGCGGATTTCATCATCGCCATGATGGAGCAGATTCTAGACGTGGTGGTCCCAGACGTATTCGCGTTCTGGGAAGACATGGCCTACAACAAGGCGCCGCTGATCTCGCCGCGGATGGTCCGCAAGTACATGTACCCTCGGTATCGCCGCGTCGTCGATGTCGTTCGAGCGGCTGGCGTGGAGTGGATTGGTCTGGATTCGGACGGCTATTCCGAGCCGCTGATCCCCATCTGGCTAGATGCTGGGATCAACGCGCACTTTCCATTCGAGGTCCAGGCCAACATGGACGTGGTGCGCATCCGAAAGCGGTTTGGCCGTGAGCTGCGGATATGGGGTGGGGTGAACAAGCGGGCGCTGGCCGAAGGCCCCGAAGCCATCGATGCGGAGCTGGAGCGTCTGCGACCTGTCATCGAGCAGGGCGGATACATCCCGTGGACCGATCACTCGGAGCCACCCGATATCTCGTTCGCCAACCACTGCTACTATATGCAGCGGCTTCACGAGGTCTGCGGAGGCTGATCGCGATGGTGCGGACAGGTGCGCCCGAGGAGGAACGGCGCGTGTACGCAGCCCTGATCTGCGACGATGCCGATGAGAACGCCTATCTGGGGCTCGCCGTGCAACGGGCCGGCTTGCTTGTCCGTTCCTTTCGGGAGCTATCCGGCGCCCTGGGCGCTTGGAGGGCTGATCCTGGCTCGCTGATCGTGCTTGCGCTGCGGACGGATCACCCCTGGACGCAGGTGGGCCGCATCCGCGCCGAGACCGCGGTGCCGCTGCTGGTGCTCGCGAGTCGCCTCGATGAGGATGATGTCGTGCGGACCTATGCAGCGGGAGCAGACCTGGTGATCCCACGTCCGTGGAGTCCGCGCGTGTTTGCGATGCAGGTTCGTGCGTTGCTACAGCGCGATCGTGGTCGCGTGCAGCCGGGCTTTCCCGATCTCGTAGCGGGCGGGCTGCGTTTGGACGTTGCGCGGCGCGAGGCGGTGGTTGACCAGGGCGAACCTCAGCACCTTACCCAGCTCGAGTTTCGGCTGCTCTATCTTCTTATGCTGCATCAGGGGCAGACGCTCCCCACCGCCACGATCGTAGAGAGGGTGTGGGGCTATGCCGGCGAGGGAAGCGCCGAGCTGGTGCGAGGTTTGGTGCGGCGCCTTCGGCGGAAACTGGGCGAGAATGCGCGGTCCCCTCGCTTCTTGATCACGCTCCCGGGTGTGGGCTACCGCCTCGAAGCGGGCTAGGAAAGCAAAGGCCAGGGAGGATCTGTGAACGTCATCCTGATCATCGCCGATACGGTGCGGTACGGGTACTTTGGCTGCAACGGCAACCCATGGGTGCGAACACCCTACCTCGATGCACTCGCGACCGAGGCGGCGGTGATGGATCGTTTCTTCTGCGGGAGCTTTCCCACGGGGCCGATGCGGAAAGACGTCCACTCTGGCCGATACACCTTCACCTACCAGTCTTGGCAGGACGAGGCGCCTGAAGGCGAAGTGCTGCTGGCCCGTTGGCTAAGCAATCACGGCGTGCGCACAGCCTACATCGGCGATACAGACAACTCGCCTCAGTATCGCCAGGGCTTCTCAGACGAGATTGTGGTTTCGCACGAGCCGTCGCGGCTGGACGAGGTGCCCGAGGTTGTGCCACTGCCGGCCGATGGGCGCAAGCTGCGCTATCCCGAGAGCTATGCGCAGCGCATTGCCCGCGACGCCGCGGGCTGGGATGGGGAGGCCGATCGTCGCGCCCCGCGAACGATGCTGGCGGCCCATCGCTGGCTAGAGGATCGCGCCAGCGACGATAGCCCGTTCTTCCTGTGGGTTGATACCTTTGACCCGCACGAGCCGTGGGATCCGCCGCGCTACTATGTGGATCTGTACGATCCGGCTTACGAGGGCGATGAGCTGGTCGAGCCGGCCTATGAGGAGGCTGCCTATGCCAGCGCCGCCGAGATCGCGCACATGCGCTGTCTGTATGCTGCCAAGCTGACCATGGTGGATCGCTGGATCGGCCATCTACTGGAGGGCCTGCGCCTGATGGGCCGCATGGAAGACACGGCTATCATTTTCACAAGCGATCACGGATTCTATCACGGCGAGCATGGCTACATTGGTAAAGTCAAGCTGAACCGCAAGAATCGCATCGTGGGGCGGTGGCCGCTCTATGAGACCATTGCCCATGCGCCCTTGATGGTGCGTGTCCCCGGACTACCCGGTGGCACGCGACACGATGCCTTGTGCCAGCCGCCGGACATCACGGCCACGATCCTCGATCTACTCGATGTGCCTGCCCATGACCGTCTGCAGGGACGCTCGCTGATGCCCGTGTTGCATGGCGAGACGAGTGCGGTGCGTCCGTGGGCCATCAGCAGCGCAACCTATGTCACCGATCAGGATGTGCGCGCGCCAACGTCCTTCCGAGACCAGCGTTGGCTCTATGTGTACGGCGGCGATGAGGCGCCGTCACAGCTCTATGATACATGGTCCGATCCAGCCGAGGAGCTGAGCCTGCTGGCTGAGCGAGAGGACCAGGCCGTCGCCATGCACCAGGCATACGTCGCGGCACTGGAGGAGCTCGGATGCCCCGAAGAGAGCCTGGCACTGCGGCGGGCGTTTCGCCCCCCGGCTCGCCCCAATCTGCCCTTCGAGCGACGGATCTAGGCTGACCCCAGTCGCCGGCGAGGGGGAACGCCTCGGGGGAGAGGCGCAGCCGGCTCCTGGGGTCGTAGGTAGCGTACCATGGAGCTGCGACAGCTCTTGACGTGGGGACGAGGATTCGCGAACGGAATTCCCTTGATGGCGTCCAGCCCAAAGAGTCGCTGAGCGATGCGTGGTCGAAGGCGCGT
The DNA here is from genome assembly GCA_964402205.1 of uncultured Anaerolineales bacterium. GTDB lineage: Bacteria > Chloroflexota > Anaerolineae > UBA1429 > UBA1429 > DAIRUQ01. Next base: position 1,126 of record CAYOBT010000105.1, on the reverse strand, counting down.
AGTGCTTGGATCGCCTCGTTGCTTGTGCTAGAATCGCAAGGCGTCGCGTATTACGATGCCAAGTTTTTTTGCGTTTCGATGACCATCGTGGGAGGGATACCATGGCCAAGATGACAGTTCGTGATGTGGATTGGGATGGGAAGCGTGCGCTGGTACGCTGCGATTTCAATGTGCCCTTGAACGATGACCTGCAGGTAACCGATGACACGAGGATTGTGGCGGCGCTCCCGACCATCCGCTACCTGTTGGAGAATGGGGCATCCGTGGTTCTCTGCAGCCATCTCGGCCGCCCGAAGGGCAAGGTCGTCGACGAGATGCGTCTGACGCCCGTAGCTGGGCGGTTGCGAGAGTTGCTGGATGCGCCGGTCAGCAAAGCTGATGACTGCGTCGGGGACGCGGTGGAGGCAGCGGCCAAGGCGTTGATACCAGGCCAGGTGCTCCTTCTGGAGAACCTGCGCTTTCACGCAGGTGAGGAGAACAACGATCCCGCTTTTGCCAAGAGCCTGGCGGCTTTGGGCGGAGTCTTTGTGAACGATGCTTTCGGCACAGCGCACCGCGCGCACGCGTCCACGGCCGGCGTCGCGGACTATATGCCGGCTGTGGCCGGGTTGCTTGTCGAGAAAGAGATCGCTTTCCTTGGGGAGGCGGTTACCAGCCCAGAGCATCCCTTTGTGGCCATTCTCGGTGGGGCCAAGGTGAGCGACAAGATCAAGGTCATCGAGAATCTCCTGTCCAAGGCCGATTCGCTTCTCATCGGCGGTGGCATGGCCAACACGTTCTTCCGGGCCCAAGGCTTTGAGATGGGCGATTCGCTGGTGGAAGACGATAGCGTGGATGTGGCGGCCGATCTGTTGGAGCGTGGTGGCGATCAGCTCGTGCTCCCGGTCGACGTGCTGCTGGCGGACGCCTTTGCTGAGGATGCGAACACCCGCGTGGCCGATGTAGGCGACGTGCCCCCCGGTTGGCGGATTCTGGATATTGGCCCCAAGACCGCAGAGCTCTTTGCCGATCGCGTTGACGATGCCCGGACGGTGGTGTGGAACGGTCCGATGGGCGTGTTCGAGATGGCCCCCTTTGCTGAGGGCACGTTTGCGGTAGCGCGAGCGCTGGCGGCCTCGGATGCCAT
>CAYOBT010000104.1:0-7750 GCA_964402205.1 uncultured Anaerolineales bacterium | reverse complement strand
CAGATCGCCTCGGTGACAAAGGGCATAAAGGGATGCAGCAGGCGCAAGCTGCCTTCGAGCACATAGACCAGCACGCGACGCGCCGCCTCTGTGCTCTCACCATTCTCGGCGCGCAGTCGTACCTTGCTCGCCTCGATGTACCAGTCGCAATACTCGCCCCAGATGAACTCGTAGAGCTGCCGGCCCGCCTCCCCGAGCTGGTAGGCATCAAAGAGTCGCGTGACCTCCTCGACGAGATGATGGTACCGGCTCACAATCCAACGATCCATGGGATCATCGAGGGCATTCGGGGCAATCGGCGTCCTTGCGGGTGCGTAGGCGTCCGGCTCGTTGCCCAGATTGCCTAGCACAAAGCGAGCAGCCTGCCAGATCTTGTTGGCAAAGTTGCGGTTTGATTCCACCCGCTCCATGGCCAGCTTCATGTCGTTGCCGGGGGTCGAGCCGGTGAGCAAGGTGAAGCGAAGCGCGTCCAGCCCGTACTCATCGATGACAAGGAGCGGATCGTATTGCTCCACGTCGGGCAGCGACTTGCTGATCTTGTTGCCGTTGCGATCGCGCACGAGACCGTGGAGATAGACCGTGTGGAACGGCACCTCGTCGGTCATCTCCAAACCCATCATGACCATTCGCGCGACCCAGAAGAACAGAATGTCGTAACCCGTTTCCATCACCGACGTAGGATAGAAGTAGCGCAGGTCGTCGGTGTCCTCTGGCCATCCGAGCGTGGAGAATGGCCACAGAGCCGACGAGAACCACGTATCCAGCACATCCGGATCTTGCGTGAGCTCTGTGCTACCGCACTTGGGGCATTCGGTGGGGTCCTCGCGGCCGGTGATCATCTCGCCGCATGCATCACAGTACCAGACGGGAATGCGGTGCCCCCACCAGAGCTGGCGCGAGATACACCAATCGCGAATGCCCTCAAGCCAATCGGTGTACACCTTGGCAAAGCGTTCAGGCACGATACGCAGGCGACCGTCCCGAACGGCTTGGAGAGCGGGTTCTGCCAAAGGCTTGGCTTTCACAAACCATTGCGTGGAGATCCGAGGCTCGATGACCGTATCGCATCGCTGGCAATGCCCCACGCTGTGATGGTAGGGCTCGATCTTGACCAGATCGCCCGCCTCTTCCAACTGCGCCACGATCTTCTCACGGCAATCAGGCGTGTTGAGCCCCGCAAAGGGACCAGCCGCCTCGCTCATGGTACCCTCGTCAGTCATAACATCCACTGTAGCCAGCCCATGGCGCCGCCCGATCTCATAGTCCACCGGGTCATGCGCCGGCGTCACCTTGACCGCTCCCGTGCCGAACTCGGAATCCACCACATCATCAGCGACAACCGGCACGACGCGCTCCACAAAGGGGATCACTACCTCCTGCCCAACGAGATCCTGGAACCGGTCGTCGTCTGGATGCACCGCTACCGCCGTGTCACCAAGGATGGTCTCGGGGCGCGTGGTAGCCACGACGATGGAGCGGGAGCGATCGGGCGTCCAATAGCGCACGTACCACAGATGGGTGTCTGTCTCGGTGTGCTCCACCTCAAGATCCGACACGGCGGTCCCGCAGCGCGGGCACCAGTTCACCAGGTAGAGCCCGCGATAGATGAGCCCCTGCTCATAGAGCCGCACAAAGGCATCTCGCACCGCTCGGGAGAGGTCCTCCTCCATGGTGAACCGCTCGCGCTCCCAGTCACAAGAGATGCCCAAGCGCCTCTGCTGCTGGGTAATGCGCGCGTGGTAGATGGCCTTCCACTCCCAGACGCGCTGGATAAAGGCCTCACGCCCGAGATCGTGACGCGTGACCCCCTCGCGGGCAAGCTCGCGCTCTACCACGTTCTGCGTCGCAATGCCAGCATGGTCGCTGCCGGGCACCCAGAGCGTTGGCTCGCCCAAGAGCCGATGGTAGCGGATCAACGCATCCTCGATGCTGGACATGATCGCGTGGCCCAGATGCAGGGCTCCTGTCACGTTGGGCGGCGGCATCGAGATGACGAACGGCTCACGGTCGGGATCGATCTCTGGCCGAAAGTACCCCTGCTGCTCCCACCACTCGTAGAGCGGTTGCTCGATCAAGCCAGCGTCATAGATCTTGGGCATCTCCTTGGGCAAGGGAGCTTGCGCGTTCATCGTGATCTCCTCTCCAGCAACATCCGTCGATCCAAGACACGCAAAAAGGCTCATTCGTCACTTGGAGACGAAAGAGCCCTTCCGTGGTACCACTCCGATTCGGTGGCAGCCGCAAAGCCCACCACCGCGCTCGTTCGCTGTAACGGGCGTTCCCGGACCGGCCTACACGATCAGCCGGCCTGCTCCCAGGTGACCTTCAGCCGCGCTTGCTGCGAGGGGCTTTCAGCCGGTGACCCCTCTTCTCTACCAGCGCCCGACAGCCTACTCCTCCTGCTCACTGCAATTACCCAGATTGTAGCACGCAAACGGACGCTCGTCAATGCGTTCGCCAGTCTGGTGCGTACCGATGGAGAGTGAGCCTGTAAGCCGAATTCTGTACCCCGGAATCCCGGGGCGGCGGTCATCTATCTAGGACGTCGATTGCTCGACGCCTCAAGCGACCTACCCGAGGCTCGGGCGAGCAGCCCGTGGCCCCAAAGGGCCGGCCTCATGCTTGGTCTTGCTCCCAGCGGGGTTTGCCTAGCCGAGCCAGTCACCTGGCACGCTGGTGGTCTCTTACACCACCGTTTCACTCTTGCCGGCGTCGCCGGCGACCTGCTTTCTGTTGCACTATTCCGCCGGGTCACCCCGCCTGGGCGTTGCCCAGCGCTGCGCTCTGTGGAGTTCGGACTTTCCTCGGGGCGCCCGAGCGCCACGCGGCCGCCCGGCCCACTCTCCATCCTGATGGTACTATCAGTTCGCTCTAGCTGTCAAAGCGGGAGCTGTTGCCCCATCCCAGAGCCGACGCGTTGACGCATCCTGTCTGGCGTGGTACAACAACCCTCACGCGACGCAAAGGAGGTCTATCATCATGCGCGCCAACGTGCTCCGCCTCCATCCAGACGACAATGTCGTTACGGCCATTCTCGAGCTTGAGCCTGGGGAGCGGCTTCAAGCCGACGCACCGCTTCCCAAGGTAGACGTGAAGCAACCAATCCCGTTTGGCCACAAGGTCGCCATTCGACCCATCACCAAGGGCGAACACGTCGTCAAGTATGGCGCATCCATCGGCGTGGCGACGGTTGACATTGCCATCGGGGAACACGTCCATGTCCAGAATCTTGCTAGTGTTCGGGGAGATGCCACACGATGAGCAAGCCTAGCTTCAGCGGCTATCTGCGTCCTGACGGCTCGGTAGGCGTCCGCAACCTTGTCGCCATCATCCCATCCTGTGGTTGCGCGCAACATGCGGCCCGCAGGATCGCCGCCGCCGTGCCAGAAGCCGCCCTAGTGGACTATAGCGGGGGTTGCGGCGAAACGAGTGCAGACCTAGAGGTGGCGACCCGGCTACTGGCGGGCTACGGACGCCATCCCAACGTGGTCGCGTCCATTGTGGTGAGCCTCGGCTGCGAGGGGCTCGACGCCCACGACCTATCCGCGCGCATCGCCAAAGGCTGGGCCCCCACCGAGCTTCTGGTCATCCAGGAACTGGGCGGGACGGAGCGGACCATCGCACGCGGGATCGAGCTCGCGCAGGCGTTCGCAGCCGATGCCCAGCGATACGAGCGCGAGCCATGCCCGATATCCGCGCTGACGGTAGGCCTCGAATGCGGTGGCTCGGATGCCACCTCGGGACTGGCGGCCAACCCCTCGCTAGGCGCGTTCGCAGACAGACTGGTCGCGTTGGGAGGCCGAGCTATCTTGCCCGAGACCAGCGAGCTCCTAGGCGCGGAGCACATCCTCATGGCTCGTGCCGCGACTCCCGAGCTCGCTAGTGAGATCGAGCGTATCGTCAAGGCTTGCGAGCGCGAGCTCAAGGCGACCGGCGAGGACATGACTGGCAAGCAGCCAAGCCCCGGCAACATCCGCGGGGGTATCTCTACCGTCGAGGAAAAGGCCCTTGGCGACGTCCTCAAGGGAGGCAGCACCCTCGTCATAGACGTGTTGACGTATGGGCAGCCTCCACGCAAGCCGGGTCTCTCGTTCATGGATACCCCAGGCAACGATCTCGCATCGGTGACCGGATTGGCGGCAGCTGGCTGCCAAGTCATCATCTTTACCACCGGGCGCGGTAGCCCCACCGGGAATGCCGTCGTGCCAGTGATCAAGGTCACGGGGAACCCCGGCACCTATGCCCGCATGGGCGACGACATGGACGTGAACGCAGGCGAGGTGATCGAGGGCAAAGCGACCATCCCAGAGATGGGCAACCGCATCTATGACATGGTCTTGCGCGTTGCCGAGGGAGAAGAGACGGCGGCCGAGCGCACGGGCCATCAAGAATTCATGATGCTGCGGAAGGGACCCCTCTACTAGCCGCGTATCGTCAGCTAGTCGGATTCTGCTATGCTGCGCGAAACGGCCCCCTCTACACAGAGGGGGCCGTGCAGATTCTGCCCTTTTCCCGCGAAACGTTGTGCCTGAGCAGGCTAGTCGATGGCCCGAAGCTGCGGGAAGAGGATCACCTCACGAATCGAAGTCTGATCGGTAAACAGCATCGCCATGCGGTCGATGCCAAAGCCCAAACCACCGGTTGGCGGCATGCCGTGCTCCAACGCCGTCAGGAAATCTTCGTCCATAGGATGGGCCTCTTCGTCGCCCGCCTGGCTGGCGCGCCCTTGCTCTGCAAAGCGAGACCGCTGCTCCAGAGGGTCATTGAGCTCTGAGAAGGCGTTGCCAGATTCCATGCCCGCGATAAAGAACTCGAATCGCTCGACCCACTCCGGTTCACCGGGCTTGTTCTTGGCAAGCGGCGAGATCTCGCGAGGATAGTCGATCACAAAGGTGGGCTGGACCAGCTTCGGCTCAACATACTCGCCGAACAGCGCATCGACCAGCTTGCCCCAAGACGGCTGAGGCCCCACGGAGAGATCTCGATTCTGTGCTGCCTGCCAGAGCGCCGCATAGTCGCCAAGCTCGGCGATATCCAAGCCTGTCGCATCCAAGATAGCGTCGCGCATCGTGATCCGGCGCCACGGCGGCGAGAGATCGATGGTGTCGCCCTGGTACTCGAGCGAGTCCGAGCCAAGCACCGCTCGGGCAACCTCGCTATAGAGCTCCTCCACCAGGTCCATGATGTCGTGATAGTCGGCATATGCCTGGTAGATCTCGATCGCCGTAAATTCGGGATTGTGCTTGGTAGAGATGCCCTCGTTGCGAAAGTTGTGGCCGATCTCATAGACCCGATCCAGGCCGCCGATGATCAGACGCTTGAGATAGAGCTCGTCGGCGATGCGCAAGTACAGCCTCTGATCCAACGCGTTGTGATGCGTGACAAACGGTCGCGCAGCAGCCCCACCATAGATCGGCTGGAGAATGGGCGTCTCCACCTCGACAAAACCACGATCGTCCAGGAAACGGCGAACCGCTGCCACCATGCGGCTGCGCGTCAGAAAGATCCGCCGCACATCCTCGTTGGCCATCAGATCTAGGTAGCGTTGCCGATACCTCGTCTCCACGTCGCGGAGGCCATGCCACTTCTCGGGCATCGGACGGAGGGCCTTGGAGATCAAGCGCAAATCACTCACCCGCACGGTGATCTCGCCCGTGCGCGTGCGAAAGAGCTCGCCCTCGGCTTCGCAAAAGTCACCGAGGTCGCTCATGCGACGGAAAAGGTGGTATGTCTCCTCACCCACCACGTCCTGCCGCACATAGACCTGGATCTTGCCGCTGCCATCTGCCAGATGCGCAAAGGAGGAACGTCCCATGATGCGCTGCGAGACCATCCGCCCCACCACCTGGACGTGAGGCCCCTCCTCCCCTTCTTGCGCTTCAAAGGCCGCCAGCGCCTCGGCGGCGGTATGCGTGTAATATACCCGTGCAGGATAGGGGTCGATCCCCTGCTCGCGCAACTGCTCTAGCTTGGCGATGCGCTGGGACCGATGGTCCAAATCTGTCATCTGTGTGCTTGCCCGTCTATGCAATCTCGATGATGCTCAAGTGCCGGATGTGCCCGGTCGGCGTCTTGACGTCGACGTCATCGCCCACCGCCTTGCCCAGGAGAGCCTGGCCGACAGGAGACTCGTTGGAAATGAGACCGTCCAGCGGAGAAGCTTCCGCACTTCCCACGATGCGGTAGGTCTCGGGATCGTATCCTTCCTCGACAATGGTGACGCGGGATCCCACATGCACCGTGGTTGTCCCACGACCGTCTCCATCGTCGACGATCTGGGCGTTCCTCAGGATCTGCTCAATCTCGCGGATTCGCCCCTCGACAAAGGCCTGCTCCCGCTTGGCCTCCTCATAGCCAGCATTCTCGCTCAGATCGCCCGCCTCGATAGCAGCGCGAAGATGCTCGGCGATCTCGGGGCGCTTTTCGCGCACCAGACGTTCGAGCTCCTGCTGGAGACGTTCACGCCCTTCTGGGGTAACGTAGGTAGGTTTCTGTTCCATAGGGGAAAAGACCTCGCGTCCATGCTACCGGCAGCAAAAAAAGAGACGCCATGAGGCGCACCATTCCAGATATGACCTGGACATCCGCCATTATAGCGCTTGCAAGGCGCCGTGGCAAGCGCTGAGGATCATCGATCTTGACTTCCCGTCCTACCCCCTCTATAATCGCGGCCGACTGGGGGCATGCCTCTGCGCCCGGAGCGCGCAGAGACTCTGCCAGCACTAGACAGCTATCCACTCGGCGCCCAGGCTTTCCCTGTGGCGTCTTCACACGTAGCGAGCTGGCCGTAAGACGACTAGCAGGCGAGGGCTGCATGCCGATCAAGGCCTTTGTGTTCGATTGCGGTGGCGTGATACTGGGTAATCCCGATCTTTCCCGATACCATGCATGGGAGGATCGTCTAGGCCTTCAACGAGACGAGCTGGCAACCCGCCTCTACGAGGGGACTGCCTGGCGGCGCGCCGAGGTCGGAGAGCTCACAGAAGACGCCTACTGGACCGAGGCCGGTAAGGAGCTGGGACTCGGGGACTCCCACGTGGTCGAGGCACTCAAGAACGACATGTGGGATAGCTGGACAATCAACCCTCGAACGCTCGACTTGATCGATCGGGTACGGCAGCGACACCGCGTCGCGATCCTCTCCAACGCCACCGACGTGCTCAGAACGGCCCTCGCAGAGCGCTATGGCATTGCCGACCGCTTCGATTGCATCATCTCCTCAGCCGACGTGGGCGTCGCCAAGCCCGAACGCGGCATCTATGAGATAGCGCTTGAGCGCCTAGCGTTGGCGCCAGAGCAGGTCGTGTTCATCGACGATCGCCCGGACAATGTAGCTGCCGCGGCCAACCTTGGCATGCACGTGATCTGGTTCGTCAACGACGATCTCCTCGCGCGTCAGATGCAGCGCTACCTCCAGACGCCAGCCGTCCCGTCAGACACCGAGCTCGAGGAAGGTGGCAACGGCCACAACGTCAACGGCGACTAGAGCGCCGCCCCGGCCTGTGGAACCTCACGCCACGCCCCGACGTCTTTGGTTCACACAGTTCGCAGCCAAGGACACCACGACGCGAGAGGTCTATGGGACATCGCCCGCACTCTGACAGTGGCAGACGCCGCTTGCGCCCCTGGCAACATGATGTGCTGCAAGGAATCCTGCTGGGACTGGCGACCATGCTCGTCCTGGCACTGCTGGCAGTGCTCGCAGCCATCGGCGTCTATGCCTACTATGCTCCGCGACTGCCCGTGCCGG
>CAYOBT010000103.1:0-7811 GCA_964402205.1 uncultured Anaerolineales bacterium | reverse complement strand
TAGAGGCGTGCCCTCGCCTTGCACATAGGCATACAGATTGCCAGCTTGGTCACTCTCGACAGCGATCCCCAGGTCGTCGAGATATGCACGAATGTAGGCCGCTACCTCTTGCTCTTGCTGCGAGGGACTAGCAATGCGCACCAGGTCCAAGAAAACGTCAAGCAGCCGATCCTGATCGATTCTCACGAGCGAACTCCTCTTCTGTGTCTAAACGTTGCAGCAGCTCCCGAGCGCTTTGGCGAGAAGCCTCGGTCACCGCGCCCGCAAGCATGACCGCCAGCTCATCCACACGCTCCTCGGTGGAGAGCGGCCTGGCAGTCGAGACCGTTCGCCCCTCCCTTAGCGCCTTGTCCACGCGGACATGATGCTGCGCACAGGCAGCGATCTGTGGCAGGTGCGTGACGCATAGCACCTGGTGCCGACGTGCAAGGCTCGCCAGCTTGGCCCCGACGACGGCACCGGCGCGCCCCCCAATGCCCGCGTCCACCTCGTCAAAGATGAGGGTGACGGTTGGATCGGCCACTGAGAGGACGTTCTTGAGGGCCAGCATCAAGCGCGAGGTCTCGCCCCCAGAAGCCACACGCGCCAGGGGGCGAAGTGCCTCACCCGGATTGGCCGAAATCAGGAACTCGACACGATCGAGGCCTCGTCGCGTCCAAGCGTAACGCGCATTGCCCACGGGAATGCCCTCGGCATCTTCCGACCAGGTGATCTCTGCGGCGAAACGAGCCTGCGCCATCTCGAGATCGGCCAGCTCCGCCATCACAGCCGATGCCAGCTCCCTGGCGGCCTCGCGACGTGCTTCACTCAGACGTGTCCCTAGCTCGCTCAGCTCCTGCAGCAGAGGAGCTTCCCGTTCGGCAAGCTCCTCCGCGTGCTCCTCTCGATGCTCTAGCCCATGCAGCTCTCGCGCCGCACGTTCGCCGTAGGAAACGATCTGCTCGACACTGTCGCCATACTTGCGCTTGAGGGTCGCTAGCAGCATCAGCCGATCCTCAACGGCCGCCAGCCGATTGGGATCGAACTCTACGCGCTCGCGATAGTCCCTCAGCCGATGGGCGACATCCTCCACCTGATAGTAGGCCGTCTCTAGCATGGAGGACAGCTGGTCAAGCGAGCCATCTATCCGCGCGAGGCCATCCAATGCCTTGACGGCGAGCCCGAGCTGATCCAGCGCGCTGCCACGGCCTCGGCCGGTAGCCAGGAGCTGATACGCCTCCGCGGATTGCTCCATGAGCTGCTCTGCGTTGGCAAGCACGTGACGCTCCTGAAGGAGTTCCTGTTCCTCGCCGAGACGCAGCCGCGCCGCCTCGATCTCGTTCACCTGGTAGCGGAGCAGGTCCTCACGCTGGGCCAAAGCCCGCGAATCCTCACGGATGGCCTCTAGCTCCCGTCGAAGTGCCTCCAGCTCGCGAGCGCGAGCGGCAAAGTCCGTACGCAGATCACCGAGATTGCCAAAGCGATCCAGAAGGTCCAGATGGTTACGCACCTGTAAAAGCGAGAGCTGGTCGCCCTGCCCATGGATGTCCACCAGGTACTGTCCCAGTTCCTGCATATGCTGCGCGCGAATCGTATGGCCTTCGAGTCGGCTGGCGTTGCGACGCTCCCGCGACACCTCACGCGTCAGCGTGATCGTGCAGCTACCCTCCTCAACCAGGCCGTCGCTCTGCAGCTCTGCTAGCACCTCGTCTGGCAGGTCCGCAGCATCAAAGATGGCCTCAACCAACGTCTCTTCGCACCCCGTGCGAATTACGTCGCTAGACGCACGCCCACCCAGAACCAGCCCCACGGCATCCACGATGATGGACTTGCCCGCGCCGGTCTCACCTGTCAACGCGGTAAAGCCGGGCGCTAGGTCCAGATCGAGCGCCTCGATGACCGCTAGGTTACGGATAGAGAGCCGACGTAACAAGATACTCCTTCGTGGCCGCGAGCAGCTTGGGCTACCCAACGGCGCTGGCCAGGGCTAAGGACAGACCACATCTGCCCTAGTTGCGGCAGCGCAGCCCCAGCTTCGTCCGGGACTGCGCTCGTCTGGCGTATGGCTGGGGCACTCGGTGCAAAGAGTCAGCGTCTCGACCTCTGAGTAGGTCACGCCGTCGCAGCGTGACCTCTCCTGGTCTATGGAATCGGCCCCAGATCCGGCCACCGAAGCCTCCGAAGCACGGTCTCGTAGAAATAGCCATCGGCCCCGAACCGCACGAAACGGGCTCGTCGGTCACTGGCGGTGCAGACGACCCTGTCATCGACCTCCAAGGGAAGGTCCTGCTGGCCGTCGGCCGTCAGCGTCGCGGCGCTCCCTTTGACCAGGTGGAGACACAGCTGCCGCTGGGCCGACACGACAATGGCATGTGCCACGCTCAGATGGGCTGCCACGGGCGTCGCGACCATGCAAAGGACGTCGGGGGCCACGATGGGCCCCCCGGCCGCCAGCGAGTAGGCCGTGCTGCCTGTGGGAGTTGCCACGATCTCGGCATCTGACGTGCGCGTCATCACGTACCGGTCGTCGACCCGCAACTCGACACGTATCGTCCGCGAAACCGCCCCGCGAGAGAGGACCGCATCGTTGACCGCGTCATAGCTAGCCAGCTCACGATCGTCACGCATCACGCGACAGCGGAGCATCATGCGCTCTTCGACGTGATAGGCGCCGGCCATCACCTCGTCCAAAGACTCGCGAATGCGCTCGGGCTCGACCTCGGCCAGAAACCCCAGGCGTCCCAGGTTCACGCCAAGAACGGGGACCTCTGCCACCGAAAGCAGCCTCGCAGCTCGCACGATCGTTCCGTCGCCGCCGAGAGTGATCACCAGATCCAGATCAGGCGCGACCTCACATAGGGACTCGTCGTCGTGTGCATCGCCGCGCCATACGTGTAGACCGCGCTCCTCCAGCAGAGCCAACGTCTGATCGGCCAGAGCAGCGGACTCTTCTCGGCCCGCCTGATAGACAATCCCAACGTTCTCGATGCTCATCCCGGCAGCAACCTCGCTACATGGTCCACAACGCCCGCCAATGCGACGCGTTCCTCCGGCGCGTCGCGTAGCATCGGGTGGACCACGATCTCCCCGGCTTCCAACTCCTGCTCGCCAAGCACCAGGGCATACCGCGCCCCGTCGCGATCGGCGCTTCGGAACTGGGCGCGAAAGCTACGGTCGTCGAAGCTCATCACCGCGGCGATCCCCCGCTCGCGCAGCGCGGTAGCCAAACGCACGGCCTGTATCTTGGCCGCGTCTCCGTGGTACACGAGACTGACATCGGGCTGGCGAATGCCAGGAACGGGGATGCCTTGCTCCTTCATGGTCAGCACCAACCGCTCCATGCCAGAACCGAAGCCAATCCCCGGCGTCGGATCCCCACCCAGCTCCTCGGCCAGCCCATCATAGCGACCGCCGCCACAGACAGCATTCTGTGCGCCTATGCCCTCCGCCCACACCTCAAAAACCGTCTTGGTATAGTAGTCCAGCCCACGCACAAGGCGATGGTTGATGGCGTAGGGCCGATGCAGAGCGTCTAGATAGTGCCGCACTTGGCGAAAGTGCGCCCTGCAGTCATCACACAGATAGTCGCTGATCTTGGGAGCCCCTGCGATGATCGGCTGGCATTGCTCTTCCTTACAATCCAGCAGCCTGAGGGGATTGCGCTCAAGCCGACGCTTGCAATCATCGCAGATCTCGTGCCGGTGCCCCTGATAGTAGCCCACGAGGGCCTCCAGGTACCGGGGCCGACACGCCGGGCAGCCCGTGCTATTCAGCTGAAATGCCAGCCCCTTGAAGCCCAGCCGTTCGAAGAGATTCCAGGCAACCGACATGACTTCAACATCAACGGCCGGATCCTGGGATCCGATCACCTCGATATCGAACTGCGTGTGCTGGCGATAGCGACCGGCCTGGACGCGTTCATAGCGAAAGATGGGCCCTATGGTGAAGAGCTTGACCGGCTGCGGCCACGTTTTCATGCCATGCTCGAGGTAGGAGCGCACCACTCCCGCCGTGAACTCGGGCCTGAGCGTGATGTCGCGACCGCCCTTATCTTGGAAGGAGTACATCTCCTTGTCGACAATATCTGTCCCGGTCCCTACGCCACGCACAAAGAGAGACGTCTCCTCAAAACACGGCACCTCGATTCTACCGTATCCGAAAAGAGCCGTCGTTTCGTCTATGCAGCGCCGGAGGTGATCCCAGTATGGCTGGTCCTCCGGCAAAACATCCACAGTCCCGCGTGGCGCAGTGTACACGTAATCCTCCCTCGACGAATCTTTGGCGCGATTATAGCCCAAAGGCAGATGCCGGTCTAGCCTCCTCTGTCAGAGCCGCTTGCGAGCAAGGCCCGCCAATAGTCCCTGTATGGCTCGGTGATGGTCATCAGCACGCCCTCTGGACCATACGCCGTAAACCAGACGGCGTCTTCGGGCGAAAGGCGAATACATCCATGAGAGGCGGGCCTCACCCCCAGCGCGTCCCTATCCAAGTACACCTTGTAGCCGTTCCGCCAAACATAAGGGAGACTATGGACGAGGATGTTCCCCAGCGATGGATAGAGATACCACGCCTCATCCGCCCAAACGCCGAATGAGGTGAACGTGCCATAGTACCGCCCGACGGGACCCTCCCAGGCCTCCGTGTAGGTGGTATCATCGGGAAGGCCGGTGCTGCAAGGCATCTCGCGGATCAGCTCGCCTCGCTCGAACACGTAGATTCGCTGCGTCTTCTGATCGACGTACAAGTACCGGTCAAGATCCGGCCGTGTGTCAAACGAGAACTCACGCGTCGGCGTAGGGCTAGGGACCGCAACGGGCTCTGACGTGAGCAGAGGCGTCGGGCTGGGTCTCGGAGTAATCGTTGGGACCAACGTGGCGGTAGCAGTAGCTGTGACCGGCGCCGTTGGCGAGAGATCCGGTGTCGCTTCAGCCGTATGCGTCGTCGGAGCTATGCTCTCGCTCGGCCCAGGAGGCGTGCTCGTCTGCCTCAAGGAGAGCGCCGTCGCCACAAGCAGCGCCAGAGAGATCAGGATCTCGAGTAGCCTCATTACATACAACCCACAGACGGCTTGTCTAAGGGGCTCTGGTACATCAGCTCTCTATCGCCTTTGGTGGTTGGGGCCCTTCCGCAAGCCGCCGCTCAAACTGGCGGAGGGTGGCCTGAAGCTTTTCCTGGCGCGCGGCCGTGGTGAGGTCCCCGCGCGTCCGCTCGGTCACGCCCCGCACCATGTCCGTTGTCCGGCGAAGCCCTCCGGTTAGCGAATCGGGGAAATCGACGGTAACGAGCTGGCTGTAGATCTCGTCCATGGTTGCTAGCAGCTCCTCGGCGCGATCGATCTCCCCACGACGAATGCTATCCAGCGCAAAGCGACGGAACTCCCCCGCCGCCTCACCCAGCCCGTTGAGATAGGCTGCGTATTCGACCTGCAGGTCGTTGGGGCCAGGAAGCGGCTGCCCGGTGACAACCGCCAAAGTGGCCGCCGCCTCGGTCAGCTCTTTGAGGGCATCCTGCGTATAGCCGGCGTGGTACACGTCGCCATACACGGCAGCGTCCTCTCGCATGCGCGCGGCGGCCTGTTTGGCCTCGGCGAGCAACTGCCTTGCCAGGTCATAGTCCCGCCGATGCGTGGCGCGGATGCTGTTCGCGCAGAAGCGAATCAGCTCACGCGATCGCTGCAACGTCTTGTCGCGTACGCGGTTCTTGGTGGTAAGCTCATCCACGATGTGACCGACGATCGACTCAAGGCGCTCCCCGCTACTCATGCTCTTGCTCCCCTATAGACCACCATCACCCGCCCTGTTGCCGGAACTCGATCCACGACATCCTGCCGAACTCCCCTCGCACCTCTACCTGCTGCGCTTCCACGTCCGGCAGCGAAAGCGTGTAGGTGACAGGGTTCCGTAGACCGTCGAACGCAAAGGCCCCGTTCAAACCGGTGATGGCGACGCTGGACCAATCAAAGGCTTCGATGCGGACGCGCACGCCTTCCATGCCTTCCCCACTCGCATCCAGCACAGACCCCCGAATGAGCATCTTTTCCTCGCCGATGCTGGTCTGCTCCACCAGCTGGCCAACGAATGCACCCGGCCCGACGTTCGCCGAGGAGGTTGGCTCAATGGGTCCCTCTCCGGCCTCGCAACGCTCGCGCGATTCGGAGTGCTTGGCCGTGACCAAGGTGCTATCCATGATCTGGAGCGCCGCAGCATACTGCCTCTGCGCGCTGCACCAGTCCCCATCGCCCGCCAGGGAATCGCCATAGGCCGCGAGGGCATCATGCAGCTTCTGCCGCACATCATGGTACGCGGGATCGCGGAGATAGACAGCTCTGAGCTTCTCGATGGCACCTGGCCAGTCAGCATCCCATCGGGCCAGGCCATCCATGTACAAGCCCGCGAGCGTGCGCTGCTCCTGCGCCGCGGTGTCGTCTGGTGTGAGCTCCAGCGCCTGGTCCAGCATCCGCACGGCCTCTGGCAGCCGGTTCTGTGCCACAAGATCGATGGCGCTAGCATAGTACGCATCAAAGAGCATCCCGTCGATCTCCTCGGGCCGGTACTCTGGATCGAAGGAACGAATCTTGTCCACCAAGTCCCATACCGACTCCCAATCAGCTCGCGCATGGGCAGCGGCAAGCTCCTCGTACAAGGAAGACATTGGGGGCTCTTGCGTGGGGGGCTCTGGCGTGACCGTTGGCACCGCTGCAAGTCTAGTGCGCGCTTGCGCTAGGAGCGTCGCCGCGTCTGATAGGGTCGGAGCCAAGCGCACGGCCAACTCTAGCTCGGCAGCGGCCATCTCGACGTCGCCAGATTCGAGATAAGCGGCCCCTTGCTCCAAGTGTGCACTGGCGGCCTCGCGCTCGAGGGCTTCGCGATCCTGCAAACCAAAGTAAACACCCGCCATCACCACGAGCACGATGAGAAAGAGGCCGGCCAGCGTGCCCGCCATAGCAGCGGTAGTGCGCGTCCAGCCGCGATCAGGGCGCGGCCCCATGGGAGCTCCAGCGGCCTCCCGTTGTGCCCCCTGTGACGCACGAGCGGTAGGAGCGCCACACCAGGGACAGTACAGATCCTGCTCGTCGATCTCACGCCCACATTCGGAGCAACGCAGCTCCTCGCTGTCGGGGTCTACGGCGTGCACCGCAACACCTCCATGCCTCCCGCACCGAGCAGCCGCACGGTGACCTGCTCGTCCCCAGACGCTCGTGAGAACTCGCGGGTCCAAGGGGCATCCGGACGCACGCTGAAGCTGCTCTCGTGCAGGACATCGTCTCCCTGCAAGACCTGACACGTTAGGTCCCCTGGCGCCGGAGATGCAACGGTCACCTTGATGGCCTCTCCGGTGACACGAGCCGAAAGAGACGCGTGTGAGCTCACGGCACAGGGCACATCGCTTCCTGCTAGTACCCACCACGACTCGTGCCACTGGATGATTTCGCCCGCTGCTAGCGTAGCATAGTCCCAAAAGGTCGGCGTCACCCCGCCCCACATCTCCACATAGCGTGTCCCGTCGTCCGTGTAGGCCCCCACATCGGCAAAGTCGCGCGCGAACGCAAACAGCTTGGCGCCACGAGCGACATGCGGCGGATAGACGCGCGCCATCCCCAACGCCCTCTCGGGGCTGTAGATGGCGGTATAGGGCGCGGGAGCCTCGGTTGCAAAGAACCCCAGCCAGTTGCGCCAGTTGTCGTAGATACGCATGTCGCGATCGCCATGCATCGGCCAGCCCATGACCCCATGGGCATCGGGCAGGCCCGGGTCACCGGTACTGTGAACGGTGACCTCGTCGGCCGGAACCACGAACCGCAGATCCGGCCCGATCCCCTCGGCACCTGGCGA
>CAYOBT010000102.1:0-7815 GCA_964402205.1 uncultured Anaerolineales bacterium | reverse complement strand
ATCGGATGACGGAGAACCACTGGTGGAAGCCAGCGTATGCCGTAACGTGGGAGTCGCCACGATGATCGCCCTCGCTCTGACAGCGTGTGCAGCACCGACGCCTGAGACGGTGCCTGCGACGTTCGAGGCACCCACCCTGTCGCCGTTCTTTGAGCGGCGAACGCCCACCGTGCCGCTCCGGCCAACTCGAACGCCCGTCGACTGGGGATCGCGGCAGACCAGCTCCGCCAGCACATCCGAGATGCCGTCGCCGGCGCCGGCCATCGGTCAATTGGTGGATGTGTACGTGTACGACGACGCACTAGCAGACGAGTGGCTTCTGGATGTGCCGTCCGATGCCGTGGTAGACCTTGAGCACACGTCAAGAGCCTACTCGGGTGAGCGGTGCATCGCCATCACGCCAGAAGGCGACTATCGCAGGATCCTGCTGGGCCTGCGGGCCGACTCGCAGGCATCTTACGCGGCCGAGCGCGTTGCCGGCGTTCGCCTGGCGATCGGATCCGGCGAGAACGGATTGGATCCCAGCGACCTCGCCGTCACTATTTTGGGTAGCAATGCCTACACCCACTGGGTTGAGGATGACAGTTCCGTCACCATCGATCAGGAGCGCTTTTTCTCAGAATCCCGCCTCTACTACTTTGGCGTGAACCAGCGGATCCCGCCCGACACCTGGATCGAGATCGAGATCGATCTCGGCGATCTGCCCTACCAGCCCGAGTTGCAATACGTGACGGCACTTTATCTGAAAAATGATGCTGGCTTTTACGATACTTTCTACATAGATGATGTTCGCCTGGTTATCCTGGAGGAAGCATGAGTCGCGACTGCGTTGCATACCACTGTCGCAATTCACACGCCTTCGCCGTCGCGCTGGTCGTCGTAACGCTGATCGTGGGCTGCGCGCATCCTGCAGAGGAGACGCGTGTCTCAACGATAGCTGAGGCCACCGTAGCTTGGACAGCCACACCGACAGACGAATCTGCGATCTCCCCAACCTCCACGCCGACCCAGGAGCCCGACCCGTTCACGGTGCAAGTCGATCTCACGGCTCCCCAAGGCGAGATAAGCCCCTTCATCTATGGCATGTCGGGCGCGCCAACCGAGGTGATCGAGGACCTGCATCTGAATCTCGTGAGCTGGGGAGGCAATCCGAGCTCTCGGTACAACTGGGAGATAGGCAATGCCTGGAATGCCGGCAGCGACTGGTACTACCAAAACACCGACTATGGTCTAGAGGGGAACGTCGCCGATCGCACCGCCGAGCAAGCCAATCAGCTCGGCGCCGCCGTCCGGCTCGCCCTTCCCACACTTGGATGGGTGGCCAAGGACGCCGATCCCGCAACCTGCAGCTTCCCTCTGGAGGCCGGTGGCTGTGGCAACGCTGATGGCGCCAACTGCTCGGAGCCGGGGGCCATCGCGGATCCGACCCATGCCAACGTCGCCACGGATGTTCCATGGGTGGAACGCTGGGTTGGGCACCTCATCGCGGACAAGGGCTTCGATATCGCCTTCTTTGCCATGGACAACGAGCCAGAGCTGTGGGGATACACGCACTATGACGTACATCCCACCTGCACAACCTACCAGGAGATTCTGGACACGTATCTTCGATATGCCACCGCCGTGAGGCAACTTGCACCCGATTCCGAGTTGCTCGGCCCAGTAACCTGCTGCTGGTGGTTCTACTGGAACTCGGCCGCCGGCGAGCAGGACAAAGCCCAGCATGGGAACCAGGACTTTCTGCGGTGGTTCCTCGACCACGTCCGGCGACACGACGATGCGGCTGGTCTGCGCACCTTGGATGTGCTGGACATCCACTACTATCCCGAAGGACTCTACAACGATCTGGAGGACGCAGACTCGCAAGCCCATCGTGTGCGCAGCACGCGGTCCCTGTGGGACCCTACCTATGTGGACGAGTCATGGATCGCCGAGCCAATCCAACTGGTCCCTCGGATGCGAGAGCTCATCACCGCCCACTACCCGGGCACCAAGCTGGGCATCAGCGAATGGAACTTTGGGGCGGAGACGACCATCCCTGGCGCACTGGCCATTGCGGACGCCCTGGGCATCTATGGCCGGGAGGGGGTGTACCTGGCCGCCTACTGGCGCTATCCGCCTGTGGACAGCGCCGGCTACCAAGCCTTCAAGATGTACACCAACTATGATGACAGAGGTGGCCAGTTCCTTGGCCAGGCATTGCCAGCGGACGTCAGCGAGATACCCTCTCTGGACGCGTACGCCGCGTACCAGCCAGATGAGGGGCAACTCCTGCTCATGCTGGTGCACAAGAGCCCCGAAAGCTCCGCAGGCGTACACCTTGCCCTGCGGGGGGCAGACCTGCCCAAGCGGCTCAATGCATACCAACTAGCGGATGGGTACGAAAGCATCCACCACCAGGAGCTCATCTTGGACGATCGCATCACGCTGCCTCCCTACAGCATCACCCTACTTGAGATCGACGTGGAGGCCTAGATCATGCTGCGCATCGCCTTTGTGCTCGAGCAAGCACTCGGACACGTCACGCACAGCCGAAACCTGTACGAGAATGTCTCGCCAGCGTGTGGCATCGAGCCGGCCTGGGCACCGATCCCCTGGGACGTTTCCGGCTGGGCCGGCAAGGTGCCCCTGTACCGTAGCAATTGGACGGTGCGAGCAAGCCTTCGAGCGCGCCGGTCGCTCACCGAGCTACAGCGTGACGCACCATTGGACGGGATCTTTTTCCACACCCAGGTGACCGCCGTTCTCGCCCATAATTGGCTCCGCACGATTCCCAGCATCGTGTCGTTGGATGCCACCCCCAAGCAGTATGACGCCTTGGGAGACGTCTATGCACACGAGCCAGGCCCTCGCTGGCTGGAGGCTCTCAAGGATCGCGCCAATCAGACGTGCTGTGAAAACGCCCGCCACCTGGTGACCTGGAGCGCCTGGGCCAAGGCAAGCCTTGTGCATGACTATGAGCTACCTGAGAGCAAGATCACCGTCATCCCACCAGGGGTGAACAGCGCCGCGTGGGCGCCAGATACACCGCGCGAGCTCCGAGGCGGGCCGGTCCGCATACTCTTTGTGGGCGGCAACCTCGAGCGCAAAGGCGGAACGCACCTGCTGGAAGCCTTCTCGCGCATCGCAGACCTAGACGTGCATCTCGATCTCGTGACGCGGGACTCGCCCCGTCCACAGCCGCGCGTGCAGGTCCATCAAGGCCTCCAGCCCAACAGCCCTGAGCTGATGGATCTCTACCATGCCGCCGACATCTTCTGCCTGCCCACCATGGGCGATTGCCTGCCCATGGTGCTCTCCGAGGCAGGGGCGGCGGGGCTTCCTGCGATTAGCACCAACGTGGCTGCCATCCCAGAGATCGTTCGCGATGGCGAAAGCGGGCTCCTCGTCCCGCCAGGAGATTCAGCAGCGCTGGAGAGTGCGTTGCGAACCCTGGTTGAGAATCCCCTGCTACGCCTGTCCATGGGCGAACGTGCCATGGGTATCGTGCGAGAGCAGTACGATGCGCCCACCAACGCGCGCAGGTTGTGCGAGCTTCTCAAGCGCACGCTACGCCAGGCTGCCGCGAAAGGAGCAAAGGCGTGAGCGATGTGCTGTTGACGGTTTCGGGCATCATCGATCCGTCCCTTGGCGAGCAGATCGCACAGGGGGCTCGGCCTCGGGCCGACTACCTTGCAATAGCGGACACCTGCAACGCCGACCTGCTAGACTACCGCCAGGCGCTCGCGCGAGGGGGCGTCGTGGGCGGAGTACTGGCACGCCTGCTTGGCTCAAACGCAGCCCTCGCGTGGGCCTGTTGGCGTGCCCGCAAAGGCTACCGAGTCATCGTCACCGACGGCGAGCAGGTTGGGATACCGCTGGCCATCCTGCTCAAGCTGATCGGGCGCGGCCCGCGGAACACGCAGCATCTCATGATCGGCCATGTGGTGTCCGTTCGAAAGAAGATGGCCCCCATGGATCTCTTTCGCGCCCACACGCACATCGATCGGTTTCTCGTGTACGCCACCTCGCAGCGCCAGTTCATCATGAACCGTTGGCGTGTGCCCGACGGCCGCGTATCGCTCACCCCATTCATGGTCGATGCTGATTTCTTTGACGTTGACGCCATCAAGCCGGCGCGACGCCGCATGATCTGCAGCGCAGGGCTCGAGTTCCGCGACTATGCCACGCTCATCGAAGCCGTGCGGGATCTGGACGTGCAAGTGGTCATCGCGGCCGCAAGCCCGTGGTCCAAGCGACGAGACCGCACGCGACAGATGGAACTCCCGCCCAACGTAACCGTGCGCCGATTCAGCCAGTTCGATCTCAGGCAACTCTATGCCGACGCTCTCTTTGCGGTCGTCCCGCTGTACGATGTGGACTTTCAAGCGGGCGTGACCACGATTCTCGAGGCGATGGCCATGGGTCGCGCCGTGATCTGCACGCGAACCCAAGGCCAAACGGACGTCATCGAAGACGGCGTCACCGGGCGGTATGTGCCGCCAGGAGACTCAAAAGCCCTCAGAGAGGCCATCCTGGAGCTTGTGGCGGACCCCGAGCTTGCAGACAGTATGGGATGCCGCGGACGCGAGGTCATCGACAAACGTATGAGCCTGGCGCTCTATGCGCAGCGGTTCAGACAGTGGGTCGATGAGGCGCGCGAACAAGGGAACCAGGGACGAGACCTATGATGGCCGAAGGCGCGCCTCTCCACATCCTATACGAACTGAACAGCGTGGAGCTTGGCGGCATGGAAACGCACGCTGCTGACCTTGCAGAGGGAATAGCGGCGCGAGGGCACCGTGTTAGCTGCGCTCTGCCGCGAGCTCGGTTCCTAGACACGCTCGCGCTGCGCATGGAAGGGCACGGCATCGATACCTATCGCCTGAGTATCCAAGTGCCCGGCAACCTTGGCGAGACAGGGCAGGCGTTCCGCGAAAGGGTTTCGCTGTTGCGAGATCTCCAACCGGACGTTCTCCATCAGCACCGAACAGGTCCCTATCATGGCAAGACGGGCATCCTGGCGGCTTGGCTGGTCGGAGTCCAAGCCGTTGCGGTTAGCGAGCATCAACCCTCCTACCCGCTTTCTGGTCTCGCTCGCGCGGCCAATGCCTGGTGCGATCGCCACATAGACCGGTTTGTAGTCGTTTCAGAGCACGACAGAGCGTTGCAGTTGAGAGTCACGCATCGAGCCCCGAGCCGAGTCATCACGGTGCACAATGGGATCGACACGGAGCGCTTCAGGCCGGCAGGACCGAACGAGCTCCAAGCCACCCGACAGCGGCTTGGCGTGGCAACCGATGAGCTGCTATTTGGCTCGGTCGGTCGCCTTGACCGCCAGAAGGGGCTGGATATCGCGTTGCAGGCATTCCATCGCGCGTTGCCATCCCTTCCCAAGGCCAAGTATATGATGCTGGGAGACGGGCCGGACCGTGCTAGCTTGTCCCGGCTCGTCGAGGAACTCGGGCTGCACGACCATGTCGGGCTGCTGGGATACGTCAAGCAGCCAGCTCCCATCATCAAAGCCTTGGATGTGCTTATCATGCCCAGCCGGTGGGAGTCCTTTGGGCTGGCAGCCGCGGAGGCGATGGCCGCGGAACGCCCGGTCATCGCGAGCAAGGTTGGAGGCCTTCAAGAGCTGGTGCAAGAGAGCATCGCAGGGCTCCTCGTGGAAGCGGGCGATGTGGCCGGCTTGGCAGAAGCCATGGTAAGGCTTGGTAGCGACGCGGCGCTGCGGCAGCGGCTGGGCAGCCAGGGGAGAGCTCGCATCGTGGAACGCTTCTCGCAAGATCGCATGGTGGACCAGATGCTGGCCTTGTACGAGGAACTGATGCCACGAGGTGCAAGATGGTAGCGGTCCTGCGACAGGTCGTATTGGTTGGGCTCTGGATGCTGGCCGCACTCGCGGGCCTCTGCATAGCATACCTGATGATGCTCACGCTGGCCGCGCTATCGCAGCGGCGCAGAATCGCTTGGGCCTCCTCGTCACCTGCCACGCGGTTCTTCGTCCTGATACCCGCACACAACGAAGAAGCTCTCCTGCCCGAGTTGCTGAGCAGCCTAAGAGCCATGGACTATCCACGGTCGCTCTACGAGGTCCACGTCGTTGCGGACAACTGCACCGATGCAACCGCCGCGGTTGCTCGACAGCATGGCGTCCACGTGCACGAGCGCCAGGATGAGACGGCTCGCGGCAAAGGACATGCGCTGAACTGGCTACAGTCGCGCTTGGCGCCCAAGCTCGAGCACGGTACCGCCGTTCTCATCCTGGATGCCGATTCGATCCCATCGCCCAATCTCCTGCAGGTGATGGACGCTCATCTCAGCGGCGGAGAGAGCATTGTGCAAGCCTACTATACGGTACGCGGCGTCGAGAACTCGTGGCCTGCAGCCATGCGCGCGCTCGCGCTGTCCATGGTCCACTATGTGCGGCCGCTGGGCCGCATGGCCTTGGGCGGATCGTGTGGGCTCAAGGGCAACGGCATGGTCTTTGCCAGCGAGATGCTCGGGCAGGGGGCGTGGAGTGAGGCCCTCGCCGAGGACGCTGAGCTCCACGTGAGGCTCTTGCTGAACGGACGCCGGGTGACCTTTGCCCCCGACGCCGTGGTAGCGGCCGAGATGCCCAGCAGCCTGGCTACATCGCGCTCGCAGAACGTCCGGTGGGAGCGTGGTCGTCTGGAGGTAGCTCGGGCCTATCTGCGCCCGCTCCTGAGCAAGGCCTGGCAGGAACGCCGCTGGCTCTATGCCGACGCCGCCATCGAGCTTCTCATCCCGCCTCTATCGTTGATGGGAATTGCCTCCGCCATACCATTGCTCGGGGGAGCGATTCTCTCTGCACCCGCCCTGGCCTGGGTCTCGGCTGCGACGACCGTCTTGCTCGCCGTTCACATCGTATCGGCACCATTGATCGCCCAGGCGCCGCTCCGGGTATTGGCAGCGGGCTTGTATGCGCCGATCTATGCGGCGTGGAAGCTCTGGCTTTATGTCCGTGTATTGGCAGGAAAAGACCGTGCTGGCTGGACTCGCACACCGCGCAACGCACCATCAGAAGCGAGGAAACCGTGACGGAAGCCCTCGACCCCCAGAAACTGGACGATCGCGTCGCGCGCATGCTCGACGTATACGCCAACGAGCGCTTTGACCGCCCCCGAACGGCAGGCCTCTTGCGCCTTCGGTTAGTCCTCTGGGTGATACGCAACCGTATCGCTGGAGGACTCAAGCGCGCGCTGGACGTGACGGGGGCTGCCGTTGCCCTTGTCTTGCTATCGCCGGTAATGGCTGCAACCGCCCTTGCGATCGTGATCGATGATCCCGGCCCCGTCTTCTACCGTCAAGTTCGCGTAGGCAAGTGGGGCCGCACTTTCCGCTGCTTCAAGTTCCGCTCCATGTACGTCAATGCAGACCAGATGAAGAAGGAACTCATCGAGCAGAATGAGGCTGACGGCCCCGTCTTCAAGATCAAGAACGACCCCAGGATCACCCGGGTCGGCAGGTTCATCCGCAAGTTCAGCATCGACGAGCTGCCGCAGCTCATCAATGTCCTAAGGGGCGAGATGAGCTTGGTCGGCCCTCGGCCGCCGCTCCCTTCAGAGACCGACCAGTATGCGCTGCATCAGCGTCGCAGGCTCGATGCGGTTCCCGGCATCACTGGATTGCAGCAGGTTAGCGGCCGCAGCGATCTGGATTTCCACACCTGGGTTGAGCTCGACCTGCAGTACATCGCCGAACAGAGCTTCTGGAAGGACCTACTGATTCTCCTCAAGACGATCCCTGCTATTGTCTCAGGAAAGGGAGCCTACTAGTGACCTCCCATAGGCAAGGATAGCCTCCATGCGC
>CAYOBT010000101.1:0-7871 GCA_964402205.1 uncultured Anaerolineales bacterium | reverse complement strand
GCCATGAACTCGCGCCAGTTCTCGGGGAAGGTCTGGCCGCCGGTGATCAGGTGCGTCAGGTCCTGGCCCTGGACGCCCTCAGGGATGGGGGCGCCGGCCATGCTCACCAACGTGGCCATCAAGTCCACCTCGTTGAGGGGCGCCTCCACGCGGCACGCGCGACGCTGCCCGCGCGGGTAGCGCACCACCAGCGGCACCTGCGCCGACTCGGCATACGGGTACTGCTTGAGCATGGTCGCCAGGCCGTGGGCGCCCATCATGGTGCCGTGATCCGACGTGAAGACCAGGATGGTGTTGTCCGCCTGGCCGCTGCGATCCAGCGCATCCACCAGACGACCGAGGTCCTCGTCCAAGGCGGTGCAGTGGGCGTAATAGCCCG
The DNA here is from genome assembly GCA_964402205.1 of uncultured Anaerolineales bacterium. Classification (GTDB taxonomy): domain Bacteria; phylum Chloroflexota; class Anaerolineae; order UBA1429; family UBA1429; genus DAIRUQ01. Next base: position 7,492 of record CAYOBT010000101.1, on the reverse strand, counting down.
CCAGCGCGCGCTCGTCCACCTCCCAGCGGTTGCCCCACCGCGAGAACCGCTGGCCGTCGTACATGTCAAGGTACGCTTGGGGGACCTCGCGCCACGGAAAGTGCGGCGGCCCCCACGAGAGGAACAGGACATAGGGGCGCTCCTCGCCGTGCGACTCGATGTAGCGGATGGCGTCCGTCGTCTGGGCGTGGGCGTCGTACCCCTCCCAGTAGCGCGGCGTGGGATCATCGCCACGGTAGTAGATCGAGTGCATATAGTCGTGGGTGCAGTCGGCCACGGCCCAATAGTCGAACCCATGCCGACGTCGCCCCGGCGGCGTAAACGCCAGGCGCTCGGGGCCGTCCAGGTGCCACTTGCCGATATAGGCCGTGTCATAGCCCTCATCGCCCAGCACATCGGCCATCGAGATCTCGTCCTCGGGGAGGCGCACGTCGTTGAGGAACAGGCCATGGCTCAGCGGGAATCGCCCCGTCAGCAGGTTGGCCCGGTAGGGCGTGCAGACCGGGCAGGCCGAGACGGCGTTGGTAAAGACGACGCTCTCTTCGGCCAGAGCGTCCAGATGAGGCGTGCGCACATCGGGATTGCCGCCATAGCCAGTGGCAAAGGCGCCCCACTGGTCGCCAAAAACGTACACGATATTCGGTCGGTCGGTTCGGCTCTGCGATGCATCGGCCATGATGAACCTCTCTCTCTGACTAGTCGGGCAACACGGGCAGCATCTCGGATGCGCCGCGCAGCACCGCCACGCGGGCATCGGGCCCGCTCTCTGCCAGCGCACGATCCAGGGCAACTTGGGGCGTCGCCGCCCAGCGCAGGCCCGTCCGCTCCACATCCTCGGACGGGACCCCGTCGGTCACCAGCGTCACCTTGGCGCGATCCATCACCTCGCGCACCTGGAGCATATGCACGCCCACCACCTTGTGGGGCAGCTTGCCGTCCTCCACCAGGGCGATGATCTCCTCCCGCGAGGGATAGCCATACCGCAAGAGCTCCTCGGCGTGGGTCTGCGAGAGCCCCTCGTAGCAGGGCGACACGACGATGACCTGCCCGCCGGGGCGCACCACCAGGCCGGCGGTATCCAGCGCCTTGTTCGCCTGCCACCACTCAATATCAAAGGGCGCGCCGTCGGTCAGGACGATATCGGGCCGCTCGGGAAAGGCGACCTCGTGAAAAGCACGGGCCTGCCGCACGCCCACACGATGCGCCGCGGCCAGATCGCCGGCGACGCAGCCGCGGATGCGACCGGTGCCGTCCATGATCACGTTGACGATGAACGAGAGCCCGGCCTGCCGCGCCAGGCTGTCGATGGCCGCGCGCACGGGATTGTCGCGCGTGCCCACGACGCTGGCGGCGTTGGTGGCGGCGCGCACCCAGTGCATCTCGCTGTTGGTGACCTCGCCGCAAAGGCCAGGCACCAGGATCTTCCCACCGCCCGTGAACCCGCACACGTCGATGGGCATGATCCGCCCCATGCCGATGACGACGTCGGCCTGCGCGACGCGGCGATTGATCCACACGGGGGCGCCGTCGGGGGTGTCCCCCATGTATTCCAGCGCGGCGGGGTCATCCCAGGCGTGGTTGAACACGGGATACCGCTCAAAGACCTCGTCGCCGACCTTGGCACGGATCTCGGCGGCGGTCATGGGACGATGGGTGCCCAGCGCCATGATGAACGCGATGCGCTCATCGGGCACGCGCGCGGCGTGGAGCTCTTCCAGGACATGCGGGATGATCTTGTAGGCGGGCGTGGGCCGCGAGACGTCGTCGCAGACGATGAGCACGGCATGGGCGCCACGGGCCAGGGTTACCAGCGGCGGCGCACCGATGGGATTGGCCAAGGCCTGCCGGATCATCACCGGCTCGGTGCCGTTCGGCGGCACCGTCGGCATGGCATACACGCCCATCAGGCGCGCATCGGGGACGTCCACGCTGCAATCGGGATATGGCAGGTCAACGCGCATACGAAGGGACCTCCACCATGGACTATGCATCGGCCCGATCATACTCCAAGGGATAGCCGTCGTCCAACCTGAACGCCTTGCCAAGGGCGATGCGAATGGCTATCCTCTCGAACTATCGGCTGCTACACGCACATCGGGGAGCGCATGGCCCGCCCATCTTGGTTCGTCAGCTTTGTTCGTCACGCCGTCCGTACGGCGCCGTGGGTCGCCAAGGCCACGCGACTGCCCCTGATCGGCTCGGTGCTGCGCGGGGTCCTGCGGCTCCTCACCCGCCATGACGACGCCATCTACCTGCCCAAGGACGGCATCCTCTCGCTCCAGGCGCCCATCCCCACGCCCGAGAGCGTGGTGCTCCCCTCTCGCATCGTGGAGCATTTCGTGCGCCAGGCCAGCTTTCGGTTCATCATGAACACGTGCCTCTGCCGCAGCGCCGCTGGCTGCAAGGACTATCCTATCGACCTGGGATGCCTGTTCCTGGGCGAGGCGGCCCGTCGCATCAACCCCGAGCTGGGGCACGCCGCCACGGTCGAAGAGGCGCTGGCCCATGTGGCTCGCGCCCGCGAGCTGGGCCTGGTCCACATGATCGGGCGGCACACCTTTGACTCGCACTGGCTGGGCGCCCGCCCCGCCGACCGGCTGATGACCATCTGCTCCTGCTGCCCCTGCTGCTGCGTCATCGGCGAGCTCCAGCACGTGCCGCCCAACGACCGCAACAGCATCTCGCCGATGCCCGGCGCGCATATCCACGTCACCGATCGCTGCACCGGCTGCGGGGTCTGCACGCAGGGCGTCTGCTTTACCAACGCCATCGTCGTGCTCAACGGGCACGCGTCCATCACCGGGCTATGCGTGGCGTGCGGGCGTTGCGTGGAGGCCTGCCCCAATCACGCCCTGGAGCTGCGCCTCGATGACGACCGCTATGTGGAGGCCACCATCCGCCGCCTGGAGCGCAAGGTGGACGTGCGGTAGGCCAGCGTCAACGCAAAAGGGCCGAGCGTCATACGCCCGGCCCCTCGCCACGATCAAACTCAAGCCCAGTGCTGCCGAGGCCAGCTCGCCCCGTCCACCAGCCCCAAGGCCCCCCGAAGCAACCAGATCTGACGAACATGAGCGTTGGTGTGGCAGATGGTGCGCACCAGCGAATCGGACCGCATGCGCTCAACGCCGTTCCACGTCACCCGGGTGGCCAGATCGTCCTCGTCCGCGACAGCCAGGGCCGACTGCGCCGCGGCACCGACCACCTCCAACAGGTCCATCAAATCGTGCACGCCGGCATAGTCGTCACCGGGCTCTGGATGGGTGCCGGGCGCAGCGTCCCAACGACCCCAGCGAGGGTCCTCGGGCAAGACCCGCTGCCCCGTCTGGAACGCGACGCCATACACATCGAGGTTATCAAGGCAGTGGCACCCGATCCAGGCGATGTTGTTGCGCCCATCGATGGGAAACGCCGCCAACTGGGCATCGGACAGGTCATACAGGGCCTCTTCCAAGGCCGTGAGGGCCTCGTCGAGGCCAGCCTCTAGAGCGCCGTGTAGCCGCGTATCCTCTGCCATCCGACACGCGTTCGAGCCAATCGCCATACCCATCAACCCCCTCGCGGTGGACCTGCGCCGCTAGAACAGCCAGCTCAGGAACAACGCCGCCATCATGGCCAGAACCAGGACCGGGACGGCGCATCCCATGCAGCCCCAACGCCGCCCGAACCATGGCCGCATCCTAGGAAAGCGCGGCGGACGGAAAGGCCGAAATCCCCGCCCGAAACCACCTCTGCCCATGCCGCCTCGCATCGCGCACCCTCCCTTTCATCTCAACGCAGCGCCCCCTAGCCTAGCACTCTTGCGGCGCTCTTGCCAACCGCCGCATCCTGGCTATGATCGTCTTACGGATCACCTGTGCGTAGGAGGAGGCTCACCCATGGCCGTCAAGCGTTCCACCCGCTGCACGCTCGCCTATCGCATCGAAAACCCTCGCTGGGAGGACGACGACGCCTTCCAAGAGCTGCTCGATCTGCTGACGTCGCACGCCGTCGCCGTGGATGAAGTGTCGTTCTTTGATGATTCCTTTCCCATCCAGGCCTGCGCGCCACTGGACAAGATCCGCGCGCGCGCCGAGCTCCTGCGAACCCGTCAACAGTCTATACGGGACGCGGGCATCCCTGTTGCGGGGATCAACGTGCTCATCACCCTGGGCCATATGGACATCCCCCAGGCCGAGGATCCGCTGCCGGTGCCGCCCATGGTCGGCCATGACGGGTATGTATCGAACTCGTGCGCCTGCCCCAACACCGAGTGCTTTCGCGAGTATATCCGTGAGCGCTATCGTCTCATGGCCGAGTCGGGCCCCGATTTCATCTGGGTGGACGACGACTATCGCTGGAGCCATCACGGCGCCCTCTACCCCTGCTTTTGCCCCACCTGCCTGGCTGACTTTGGCTGGAAAGAGGGCCGCGAGGCGCTGGTCGCTCGCCTCAACGATCCCGACGAGCGCGAGCTCCGCGTCCATTGGAGCGCCTTCCTTGAAGGTACGTTGACCGACCTCGCGACCGAGATCGGCGAGGCGGTGCACGAGGTCGATCCCGAGATCGAGGTCGGCCTGATGACCATCGGGTTCAGCCACTCGACCTATGGCAATTATGCCATCGGGCGCTGGGCCGAGGCCATGGACGCCGTCCGTGGGCGACCGGGCCATGGCTACTATACCGACGATCACCCACGCGGCATCGTGGACAAGATCATGGACGTGGCGCGCCAGGTGGACGCCTACCCGCCCACCGTGCACACGATCCAGTACGAGCTGGAGAACTATCCCTGGGTGCCGCTGAACAAGGCCGCGCGCACCGTCTGCAACGAGATCACGCTGGCCATCGCGGTGGGCTGCACGGGCGCTGCGCTCAATATGATGCACCGCATCGGCAGCCTGGACGACCATGCCCCGGTGCTCGAGGCGGTGGGCGCCATGCGGCCCGTCTGGCAAGAGCTGGTAGAGGCTGCCGACGGCCTGCCGCTGGCGGGGCTCTGGGGGGCGTACACGCCCGAGCTCATGGCCCGCCGGGAGGTTGGCGCCGGCGGCTGGTTCCGCGAGGGCGCCCCGTGGGACATCCAAGCCCCCAACGAGGCTGCCGAGATGGGCCTGCCGCTCACCAGCACCCGCGCCGATGCCGTCGGGACCTTGCTGGCGGGACGGATCACCGAGGCGCTGGACGATGACACGCTCCGCGAGATCCTGGCCGGCGGCGTGATCATGGACGCCGACGCTCTCTCGGTGCTATGGAATCGGGGCTTGGGCGAGCTCACCGGCGCACGGATCGCCGGTGCCTGCGAGCCGGTGATGGAGCGCTTTACCGAGCACCCGCTCAACGGCGAGGACGCCGGCGATGGCCGTCGCGCGGGCTCGTGGGATCGCGGCTACCGCCTGGATCCGCTGCCCGGCGCCGAGGTGCTGGCCAAGCTCGAATCCTTTGAGGGCAAAGACTGCCGCGCCTGCCTCACCGCCTACGAGAACGCCCTGGGAGGCCGAGTGGTGGTGGCAGGCTATGCGCCGTGGAGCGGGCTGGGGCGCGGTCCCAAGCGCCGCCAGCTCTTGCGGATGGCCGACTGGGTGACGCGCGGCAACTTGCCGGTGACCATCGCCACCACGTCGCGCGTCATGCCGCTGGTCCGCCGCGCGGCCGATGGCAGCCGCATCGCCGTCGCGCTCATGAACCTGTCGCTGGACGACACGCCCGAGCTTTCGATGATGCTGGATACCACCTGCGCGACGGTGAACCTGGTCACCCCCGACGGATCGCGGCCGCTCGAGGCCACCCGCACTGACCAAGGCCTGCTGGTCCGCGTGCCGCCCATGGGCGCATGGGAGAGCGTGGTGCTCGTCGGGGCCTAGCCACCGCGTCACCCACACACGAAAGAGGCGGGCGACCTGCTTGGGTCTCCCGCCTCTGCGTTGCCAACGATGGCGATCGTTCGTCTACTTGCGGCTGGACGCGATGGCCAACTCGGCCGCGCTGACCAACTGGTACGAGATGGGCGACGCCGTCAACCCTGGATGCGTGCCCACCTGGAACGTGGCAATGTCATCGGCGGTCATGCGGTTGTGGATGCAGCCGGCGATGCCATTGATGAGCTCGCCGCCGCTCTTGGCGCCGCTCACCTGGCCGCCTAGCAAGACGCCGGTGCCGGCTTCAAAGACCAGCTTGACCTTGAGCATCTCGGCCCCCGGCATCGTCCCCGGATGACGGTTGACGCCCTCGGCCGTGCCCACCATGACGCGAAAGCCCTTTTCGGTGGCCATGGCCTCGGTAAGGCCAGCAGCACAGAACGCCGTCTCGCCCAACACCGTGGAATAGACGCCCACCACGCCGCTGTTGGCGCGACGCAGACCGAACAGATCGGCGCCGACGATGCGAGCCTCCATGGTGGCGATAGACGCCAGCTTGAGTTGGCTGGGGCGGCCATCGTAGAAGGAGACCTTCTCGGCGCAGTCGCCACACGCAAAGATGCTCGGATCACTGGTCTGCATGTAGCGGTTCACCTGGATGCCGCGCGTGGGGCCGAGCTCCAGGCCGGCGTCGACGGCCAACTTGGTGTTGGCCTTGGCGCCGATGCCCAGGATCACCATGTCCGCGGGGATCACCTGGCCATCCGAGAGCCGCGCGCCGGTGGCCTCGCCGTCACCGACGATCTCCTCCAGCCGCTGCGAGACGAACAGGTCGATGCCCTGAGCGCGGAGGACCTCCTCCGCCTTGACCGAGAACTCTTCGTCATAGGTGAGCTGGAGGCAGTGGCGCAGCATCTCGACGATGCGCACTTTGGCGTCGTAGCGGCGGACGCACTCTTCGGCCAGCTCGACGCCGATAAAGCCGCACCCCACGATGAGGATATTCTTGGCCTGCTTCATGGCCTCGATCATGCTGTCGAGGTAGGGCACCGACTTTTCGATGGCATAAACGTTCTTCTTGTCCAGGCCAGGAATGGGCGGCACCACCGGCACCGACCCCGTGGCGATGACCAGCCGGTCATAGCCCAGGCACTGCCCGCCAGCCGTCTCGACGGTCTTGTGCTCGCGGTCGATGGACGTGGCCTCGTCCACAAGCAAGTCAATACCGTTTCTGGAGAGAACGGTATCTGGGATCAGATTCTGATCGCAGGTGCCGAGCTCACCAAAGACGTACGGGATGCCACACGGGATGACCGCGGCCTCATCCTTGCGGATGACTAGCACGCTCTTGTCGGGATAGTGCCGCCGAGAGGTAATGGCCGCGGTGATACCTGCGGCGCTCCCCCCGATCACCACCACATCGTAGGCCTTCATCGTATCCTCCTTCGGATCGGAACTCGTCTCGTCCATGCCCTACGCGAGCACTGGAGCCATGCTAGGCGACTTTGCATGCTTGTCAAGCGTGGCAAAGGCGCCGTCTATCCGTCCTAATGACGTAGAACGCAGCCTGTTGGAGGGCGCCCACGTCAGACCTACCCCGCGACTCCCCACTAGATGGCACCCAGCTCGGCATAGTAGCGCTCGACCGCCGGATAGTC
>CAYOBT010000100.1:0-7875 GCA_964402205.1 uncultured Anaerolineales bacterium | reverse complement strand
GTGACCGTGGCCGTCTTCGGGCAAGGACCCATCGGCCTGGGCAACACGCTGATGCAGGCGACGATGGGACGACGTGTGATCGCCGTGGATATGCTGGACAAGAGGTTGGGCTATGCCAAAGAGTTGGGCGCGTCGGAGGTGATCCCAGCGGCCAAAGATGACCCGGTCCAGGCCATCCTGCGCATGACCGATGGCATTGGCGCCGACGTCTGCATCGAGTGCGCGGGACGCCCCGAGACCCTACGGCAGTGCTTTGCCGCCGTGCGCGCAGGTGGGACCATCGCCGTCAACGGCGAGCAAGGCCCGCTACAGCTCTCGCCAAGCGACGATTTCATCCGACGCGACATCACCATGTTCGGTTCGTGGTTCTACCAATACGCCGAAGTGCCTGCTATGTTTGAGCTGTATCGTCGCGGCATGCGGGTCACGGACTTGGTGACGCATCGTTTCGCGGCACCGCGTGCTCAGGAGGCCTGGGATGCCTTTGCGGCTGGCGAGACGGGCAAGGTATTGCTGATGTATGGCTCGTGATCGGCTGACGGCTGTGGATAGCCCGAAGAGCGGCTGCTGAAGGGCTGGGGGGTGGGAAACCTGATGGCAAGTGAGGCAAGAGTCCGAGCTCGCGCCAAGGAGGCGGGCTATGGCCAAACGGTGGAGCACGCCGTGCCCATCGGTGCGGCCGGCTTGGTGTTGGTCGCCTACCTGTTTGGCTTTTTCAGTGATCTCCCTCAGGCCGATTGGCAGCCCAAGGTGGTGACGCTGACCGGCATGGCGTTGGCAACGGGCGCGTTTGTGCTGGGACAGTGGCGGTATGCCGTGGGGCGATGGGCCGTCGTGTTGGCTACGGCGGTCTCGCTGATCGTCGCGGCGTGGTTGCTGCAGGCGTCGGGCGTGCTGAGTCTGTGGGGCGCGGCGGCTGCGCTCGCCGTGGTGATGGTCTCCATGTGGGCCGGTCTGGGCATGGCGGCGCTGGGCACGGTGGTTCTGCTGACGGCTCGACACTACGGATGGGCGGGCACGGCGTCTCAGGGGATGCTGCTCTCGTCCGTGACCGCCATCTGGGCCATGACGGGCGTGGCGTACTGGGTGTTTGTGTCCGCCGAGGGGATGGGCATCTGGTCGTGGCATCACTTTGAGCGGGCGCAACGGCTCTTAGAGGAGGTGCGCAGGCGTCAGGCCGAGCTTCATCAGGCTCTCGATGATCTGGCGCACGCGAATCGCCAGCTCGCGCTGGCCAATGAGAACCTCGCGGCCATGAGACGCGTGGCAGAGGAGGCAGAGCGAGCCAAGGCCGCTTTCGTGAGCAAGGTCAGCCACGAGTTCCGCACGCCGCTGAACATGATCATCGGACTCACCGATGTCGTGATGGACAATCCGTTGGCATACGACGCGCCCATCCCTTCGGGCCTGCTGGAGGACCTGCGCATCGTGCAGCGCAACTGCGACCATCTGGCGACCTTGGTGAATGACGTCCTCGATCTCAGCCAAGTGGAAGCGGGGCGCATGGCACTCTATCGCGAGGAGGTCGACCTGGCGGGGCTGCTGCGCGAGAGTGTCGAGGTCGTGCGCCCGCTTCTGGACAAGAAACATCTGGCTCTGCAACTGGAGCTGGGCAACTCGCTGGAGCTACGTTGCGATCCAACGCGCATTCGCCAAGTGGTGATGAACCTGGTGAGCAACGCCGCACGCTTTACCGAGCATGGGCACATTCGTATCAGTGCCGACAAAGAGGCTGGAATGGCCATCGTCGCCGTGGCCGATACGGGCCCGGGAATCCCGCCCCAGGACGCGGAGCGCATCTTTGAGCCGTTCTATCAAGTAGGGGCGCAGCCGAACCGCGCGCAGGCTGGCACCGGGCTCGGACTGAGCATCAGTCGGCAGTTCGTGGCGCAGCATGGTGGGCGCATGTGGCTCGATAGCGAGCTTGGCAAAGGGACCACATTCTACTTTACCTTGCCGATAGGTGACGCTGCACCTCCGCGCGTTGGGGCGGAAAGATGGATCTCGGAGCAATGGCCCTGGGTGGAGCGGCGCGTACGCTCTAGCGTGCCACTGGCGGACTTTACTCCGCGCTTGGTGCTCTATGACGAGACGGGAGATCTGGCACAGGTCGTGAAGCGCTACGCTCGGGACGTCGAGTTCGTGGCGGCCGGGTCGCCCAACGAGACGGTAGCCGAGCTGCGTCGCGGGGAAGCGTTGGGGGCCATCGTCAACACGGCATCGCCGAACACCCTATGGCCGACGGTGGACCGCATCGGCCGCCGGATGCCTCATATGCCCGTGCTTGGCTGTGCCTTTCCGCCCAGCAAGGAGCATGCAGCCGCGGCCGGTGCTGTGGACTATCTCATCAAGCCCGTCGATCGTCAGAGGTTGGCCCAGGTGATGGCGCAGCTTGGGCGGCCTGTGGCGCGGGTGCTCGTCGTGGATGACGACCCCGACAGCCGTCTCCTCTTTGAGCGTATGCTGCACACATGGCGATCGGATCTGGAGGTGGAGGCGGTGGCCAGTGGCCCCGAGGCCCTGGAGCGCCTGCAGGAAGAACGGTCGTACGACGCCATCCTGCTAGACGTGATCATGCCGGGCATGGATGGGTGGCAAGTGCTGGACGCGATGCGTGAGCGCGGCATCAACGATGTTCCGGTGCTGATCGTTTCTGCTCAGGATGCGCGCGAGGAGCCTCTGGCCAGCCCGCTGGTCATGGTATCGTCGGGGCACGGCCTACCGTTGGCAACGGTGCTGCGATACGTGGTGGAGATGCTCAGCTTGATGCGGGCGCCGACGGAGGAGGCCGCAAACGCTCCAGCGTCTCGATAAACTCGGCGCGGCGCACGGGCTTGGCCAGGTAGCCGGCAGCCCCCAGGGCCGCCGCAAGCTCCTCGGCGCGGACCACGGTGCATACCAGGACGGGTATGTCGCGCGTCGCAGGATGCTGGTGCAGATGCGTCAGCAGCTCCCAACCGTCCACATCCGGGAGCATCACATCGAGCACGATAATCTCAGCCCCGCTCTGCTGGACGGCAGCTACGATACCAGAGCCGTCCAGTTGATGGGTGATCCGGAACGGTGTGCCGGCAACAAATCGCTGGTAAAAGTGCACCAGATCGGCATTGTCATCGACCACGAGCACGGGGCAGAGCCTCACCGCGTGCAGGTACAAGGTCATGGTCGCCTGGGTTTCGTCGGCGTGCCACTCGGCGCGTCCCCCGCGGCTCGACAGGATCTCGTCCACTAGATAGTCCCTGGGCCGTTCAGCGCTCAGGGCCGGCGAGGTGGCTAGCGAGATGCGGACCTGGCCCTTGTCTCCTCTAGCCTCCAACGTAGCCACGGGAGACGTGCCCTTGGGCGCCTTGGCGGCCGTCATTCGATCCAGCGTCACAAGGAGCACTTGCTTTAGCGCCGTGGCCTGGATGCCGGCCATCAGGTCGGCGGAAGCGGGCTGGTGGCGTAGGCTGACGCCCCTGGCCGCCAAGAGCGGCCGCGCGAGCGAAACCACCTTGGCTAGGACCTCTTCCACCATGCAGGTGGCCTCGCTGGCATCCTCGCGCAGAGCATCCAACTCCCGGCGCACCTGGGCCATCCAGGGCGATCCCTCGTTGGGCATGCTGTCCGCTACGGGCTCGCGTGGCGCCTGGAGCCGGTCGGCCAACCATCGGATCGCCTCGTGCTGCTGGCGTCGAAGATGGCGCACGCTGAGGCCAAGCTCCTCGGCGACTACCTCCTGCGTCTGCGCCCGCACGTAGCGGCCCTGCAGAATCCCATAGAGCCTGGCGGCCCGGCAGCGATCAGGGGCATCCGAGGGCGGCTTGAGGCCGTCTATGACGCGCAAGAGCTCGGAGCGCGCCGCGTCCCACTCGGCAACGCCAAGCAGATCGGCAAGGGGGCTGAGGGTCCTGAATGACGGATCGTGTAGGTGCGCCAAGGCATCATGCAAGGCTTCCAGCAAGGCAGCTTTCGGTTTCGTGTCCGATCTCTGTCCGCCCATTGTCCCTCAGATGGCCTTGTGAGAGCGGCTACCATCCCCTATGCTGCCAGTAGGCGAGAGGAATACCGGTGCGCTTGCTCTCGCAACCCAACGCCATGCTATGGCATCCTGTGGTGCGATTATAGCATGCCGACCGAGGTGCGTACAGAAGGAGCAGTGGGGTATCGACCCGAGGAGGCGCTCAGAGACAATAGCTTGGCTTCAGTCACGTGTGTAGGTCGTCTTCAGGGATCAAGGAGAGCAAGAGATGGGAAAGGTTTCACGTCGTGAGCTTCTTCGACTGCTAGGCTTGGGTTCCGCAGCCGCCGTGGTGGCCGCCTGCCAGCCAGAGGTTGTGGTCGAGACGGTCGAAAAGGTTGTCAAGGAGACGGTGGTCGTCGAGAAAGAGGTCGAGGCCCAGGAAGTCAGTTATTCCGGCGAGCTACGAGCTTTCATCGCCAAGGGCGCGCCCGTCGAGCCGGTCCATGAGCTGCTGGCGGCGTCGATCATGGCCCGCTTCCCCGAGGTCTCGGTCAAGTTCGAGTACATCGTGGGCGACCATGCCGAGCAGGTGTACACGCGCGCCGCCGCCGGGACGCTCCCCGACATTATCCACAGCGCGGACCTGTTTTGCGTGCCGTTCGCCAACAATGCGGTCACGCTGGACTTGAAGCCGTGGGCAGAGGCGGACCCCGATGTTGATCTCGATGACGTTTTCCCAAGCATGCTGGGCTTGGGCACGTTCAACGGCGAGATCCACATGCTCCCTTCAGCGCTTGATGTGGTAAGCATGTACTACAACAAGACGCTGATGGAGGATGCCGGAGCCGAACTCCCCACCGACACCTGGACGTGGGACGACTTTGTCTCGCAGATGAAGGCTGTCACCGAGCTCGAGAAGGACGCTCAGGGGGTGCCCGTGTACTGGGGCCTCAGCAACCAGACATGGAACTGGTGGGCGACGGTCTATCCGTGGGTCGTGGGGTACGGTGGGCTCATCAAGAGCGAGGACGGCACGACCTCCACGTGGAGCTCTGAGGAAGCGATCGCTGGCCTCAAGGCCTATACTGAGCTCTGGACGGAGCACAACATTGCCCAGCCCATCAGCCTCGATGTGGGAGGCGGTGCCTTTGAGCTGGGCCGCGCGGCCATTTGGTGCCACATCCAGGGGCTTCGTCCCCACCTCAAGTCGGCCGTGGGCGACAAGTTCGAGTACGACGTACAGGTGATGCCCATCATGCCCGATGGCAAGCATCGCACGGGCATGGGCACCTGGGGCATGAGCGTCTACTCGGGCAGCAGCAATAGGGATCTGGCCTACGAGTACGTCAAGGCCCTGATCACGCCTGCCATCCAGAAGCTCCTCTCCCAGAAAGAGCTGGCCGTGCCTCTGCTGCGGTCCGTCGCTGAGGATCCCTCCTGGTACGAGGGCCTGCAGCCGCCGCCAAGCAACTATATGGCCTACGTCAAGGGCGCTGACGACGCCGTGTTGCCCATCGTGGACTATCCGCCCGACTGCGGCAGCTTCTATACGGGTCTCGTCAACCAGTCGTACGTTGCGGCGCTCGAGGCCGCGATCCGAGGCGAGCAGGACATCACGGAGGCCTTCACCCAGTGTGATGAGGCCATCCAGGATTGCCTGGACGAGAATCTGTAGACGGATGTCTCCGTGCAGGCGGCTGTCCGCCTGCACGGCCCCCTTGCGCGACCTGGGTGGGCGCCGGTCCGACGATCTCACCCAGGTTCGCGCTGGTGTATAGCTGGCCGCAAGCGTGGGCGTTCGCGATGGCTCAAGGAGGGAGAGGTGACGTCGATAGCGCAAGAAACGGAGAGTGGCGTGCGTGGTGGCGCAGGCCGTAGCATCAGGCCCCGCTGGCGAGAGACGGTTGTTGGGTATCTGTTCATCATGCCCGTAGTGTTGGGCCTGCTGGGCTTTACCCTCGGGCCGATGGTGGCGTCGCTCTATCTCAGCTTTACAAAGTTCCCGCTCCTACGCTCGCCCGAGTGGGTGGGTCTCAAGAACTATGTCGATATGTTCACCAAGGAGCGGTATTTCTGGCAGGCGGTCAAGGTGACGGTCACCTATGCCGTCACCGCGGTGCCGCTGGGCCTGATCGGCAGCTTTACCTTGGCCCTCCTCCTCAACCAGAAGGTCAAGGGCATCGCCCTGTTCCGGACGTCCTTCTATATGCCGACTATCGTGCCGGCAGTGGCCAGTGCGGTGCTGTGGGGTTGGCTGCTGAACCCAGACTATGGGCTGGTCAACGCTATCCTGCTCAAGCTGGGCCTGCCCACCTCGCGCTTCCTGGGCGATCCTAGCAGCGCGTTGCCATCCCTTGTTCTCATGAGCCTGTGGGGCGTGGGCGGCGGCATGATCGTCTACCTGGCGGGGCTTCAGGGCATCCCAGAGTCGCTCTACGAGGCCGCCAAGATCGACGGCGCCAACGAGTTGCAGCTCTTCTGGAATATCACCGTGCCGATGATGACGCCGACCATTTTCTTCAATTTGGTGATGGGTCTAATCGGATCTTTTCAGTACTTTACTGCGGCCTTTTTGCTCACAGCGGGTGGCCCCCTCTTTTCGACCTACTTTTACAACCTGATGCTCTACGAGCGGGCCTTCAAATGGCTGCAGATGGGAATGGCGTCAGCCATGGCATGGTTCTTGCTGGTAGTGGTCCTGCTGCTCACGTTGGTCGTGTTCCGCAGCTCAAGCATGTGGGTCTACTATGAGACGGAGGTGCGTTAGCCATGACAGAAAGCCGTGAGACCCTGTATGGCTTGGGCGACCTTGACTTCAGCCAACCACGTAAGGCCGTACGGCTCCTACTGGTGCATGTCCTGCTCGTGGTGGGCGCGCTGATCTTCCTGCTGCCTCTGTTCTGGCTCGTCACCACGGCGCTCAAACCGCAGTCCGAGATCTATGTGTTCCCGCCCGATTTCCTCCCCAAGACGCTCCGGTGGCAGAACTTTCCTGATGGCTGGACCTATGAGGGGATGATGTGGCCGCGGTGGTTGGTCAACACGCTCTTTGTGACGGCTATGGTGATGCTGGGCGTGACCGTGAGCTCATCGCTGTGTGGCTATGGCTTTGCGCGGCTACGCTTCCCTGGTCGCGACATCTGGTTCATGATGGTGCTAGCGTCCATCATGCTGCCGCCCCAGGTGACGCTGATCCCGCTGTACGTGGGCTACCACCGCATCGGTTGGCTGGACACGTTCAAGCCGCTGATTGTGCCTGCCTTTTTTGGGGGTGGGGCGTTCAACATCTTTTTGCTGCGGCAGTTCTTCAAAACGGTGCCGTTGGAGCTGGAAGAGGCCGCCATCATGGACGGGGCCTCTCGGTTCCGCATCTGGTGGCAGCTCTTCCTCCCGCTTTCCAAACCGGCTCTGGCGACCGTGGCGGTGTTCAGCTTCCAGAGCGTATGGAACGATTTCTACGGGCCGCTGATCTTTCTCACGAGCCATGAGAAGTTCACGCTCGCTCTCGGCATCAACATGTTCAAAGGCATGTACAACACCGAGATCGCGTTGATGATGGCCATGTCCATGCTGATGGTGATTCCCATGATCATCGTGTTCTTCTTTGCGCAGAAGCAGATGATCCGTGGCGTGATCTTGAGCGGCATCAAGGCCTGACCCAACGGCTTCTGCAGGTATAGCGCGGGGCGCATCCATCGATGCGCCCCGCTTTGCTGGGGTGGGGTTGCGTTCACGCTATCGTCGTCTAGAATGGAACCCGTCGCATGGTTAGAAGAGAGGAAGCGGTGATGCCACGCAAGCTAATGTGTGTGGGTCGGGAACGCCTGGAATGGCAGAGCTACGAGGACCCGCGGCTGGCACCGGATCAGGTCCGTGTGAGGGCCGAGTTTGGCGCCGCCAAGCACGGCACCGAGATGTCACTCTTCAAAGGG
>CAYOBT010000099.1:0-7889 GCA_964402205.1 uncultured Anaerolineales bacterium | reverse complement strand
CTTCTTCTAGCCGCGCTGATATCGGCCTGTGCCACACCTCCCGACACGATGGAGCCGCCGCCTTCAGGATCTAGCGTGCAACCCACGAGCTTGCCCACCGGACAGCCGACACCGCAAGCGCGCAGCCAGCTCTTGGATGGCTTTGAGCTTGGAATGAACTACGCCCCACAGGGCTACCTCGACGGCTGGGTCGCGGACGGTTGGCCCCTGGTCCAACGCACCGTTCAGCGTGATCTGGCGATTCTTGCCAGCATGGGAGTGCACACGGTGCGCATCATGCTGCTTCCCTACCGACTGGGGATGCTCATTCAGCCCGATCTCCAACCGGGCACCCTCGACGAAGCAGGGCTCGACGCTCTCGCCAGCAACCTCCCTGACGCCCTTGCCACGCTCGACCGCTACGACATGCGCGCGGTGCTTGCCTTTGGGCCTAACGCCTACTACTGGAATGGCCCAGATCCGAATACGACGTGGTTGGCGTACACATACGGCGATGATGGCTGGGACGCCTGGAGCGCTGATTATGTCGCGTGGTGCAACCGCGTCATCGCTACGGTGGAGCAGAGCCAAGCCGCGGACGTGGTCGCCTACTATGACCTGCACAACGAGGTGGATCTTCGCGTTGCCGGCATGGATCAGTTGGTCACTAGGCAGCTACGCGAGATCAGGGTTCCCGATGGCAAGCTTGGCCTCTCCCTTCTCGAATCGCGCCGACTATCGGACCTCGCGCGTCTCGTCGCGGACGCGGGCGAGCCCCTGGACTATCTGGAGATCCATACCTACCCGGATCGTGCCGCCAACACTGGTATTGCCAACTGGTCCGAGGAAGCAAGGTCCCTGTTCCCAGAAACGAGGATCGTGCTCGGAGAGTATGGTGGCATCTGGTGCGAGAATGGCCAGGATGCCAGCAAACAGGCCGACATCGTCGAGGAGGTCCTTGACGCCGCACGCCAGGCGAACATTCCCGCACTGCACTGGATGCTTTGGGATCGCGCGGCAGGCACAAGCTGCAATGCGGGCTGCGAGAGGGTTGGGCTCGGCTTTTCGGTTCAGGCGCCACGCAAGGCGTACGAGATCCTGGCCGCACAAGCGATCGCGGTCGGGGATTTCAATGTGGCGCTTTCATCACAGGAGTGGATGGCGTGGCCCTTCGGCACGGAGATTCTGCGCCACGCCCCCAGAGCGGTCGACCCACAGACGCAGTTCCCGTCTGTCTCGCTGGAGGTCGCTGGCGAGGGCAGTGTCTGGCTCTGCTCGCCCCCTCTCGACGGCCAAGATGGACTGCTTGCCGTCGCGGGCTATGTGCGCAGCTCACACCCGGAGATCGTCATTGCGGTAGTTGAGGGGGACGGGAGAGCCTCTGAGGAGGTCAGCAGATCGTATGCCTGCGCCTTACCGAAAGAGACCGCGTGGAACCAGCTGCAGACTTGCCTAGCAGGCACCCTGCTGGCCACACCAGCGGACAGCACGTTGTGCCGCGTGTGCGTGGGCGTCCAAGGCAAAGATGGCGAAAGCGTCAGACTGGAACTGGCCGCCATGAGCGCCGCACCTATTCGCTCGCCGGCCACACCCTAGGCACCGTCCAGGGCCTTGGCGATCGCCTGTGGGTAGAGAACGTGCTCCACGGCGTGGATCCGTTCCTCGAGCGACTCGAGTGTGTCACCTGGGTGAATCGGCACAACCTGCTCCAGGATCACGGGTCCCTCGTCCACCGCCTGGTCGGGCACATAGTGCACCATCACGCCAGTCTGCGTGATATCGCCTCGCTGGTAGGCTTGGTAGGCACGCTCGATGGCATGGGTACCAGGAAAAGTGCCCGGCAACGCCGGGTGGATATTGAGCACACACCCTCGGAACTGCGCGAGAAAGGCCATGCTGAACACGTGCATCCACCCGGCAAGAGCGATCACGTCAGGCCGATAGCGGCCCATGATGGCGGCCAGATCGGCGTCGTACGCCTCCCGATCAAGACCCCATCGCCGGTAACTCGCCAAGGGATGGTAGACACTGGGGATGCCTTGGCTGATAGCCCGCTGCAGACCATACGAATCCTTGCGATTCGCCACGACGGCGACGACCTCGGCATCGGGAAGTTTCCCCGATGCGCAAGCGTCCATGATAGCTTGCAGATTGCTCCCATAGCCCGAGACGAGGACCGCAATGCGCCTCATGCCAGGATCACCCGTGCTTTGTCGGGCGAGCCTTCGTTGGGGGCTGAGATGACCTCGCCCATGCAGACCAGCTCTGGGAGCAGCTCTTCCGCCTTGGGTCCGCCATTGGGCGATAGCACGAGCACCAGCCCAATACCCATGTTGAACACGCGGTACATCTCGTCATGATCGACGCCGCCTTTGCGCTCGATGAGCCGGAAGAGAGGCGGGACGTCCCAAGCACCACGCCGGACCACCGCGCCCAGCCCGTCGGGCAGAATCCGTGGCAGATTGTCGGGGAAGCCACCCCCGGTGATGTGCGCCATCCCCTTGATATCGACCGCGCCCTTGAGTGCACCGTACGCCGGCAAGTAGGACCTATGCGGGGCTGCTAGCGCCTCCCCGAGCGTCGTACCCAGATCGGACTCGTGTTTGGGCCAGCGCTCCTGCGGGAAGATGCTCCGCACCAGCGAAAAGCCATTCGTGTGCAAGCCGCTTGAAGCCAGCCCATACAAGACATCTCCCACTTTGATGCGGCTGCCATCGATGATGTCATCGCGTTCTACCACGCCGATGATGGTGCCCACCAGATCCATCTGGCCCTCGCGGTACACCCCAGGCATCTCGGCCGTCTCACCGCCTATCAGCGCGCATCCGGCCTCTCGGCAAGCCTCAGCTGCACCCGAGACGAGGCGAGCCACCTTGGTTGGATCCAGAGCCGGCATGGCCACATAGTCCAGAAACAGCAACGGCTCTGCTCCCTGGACAAGAATGTCGTTGATGCAATGATTGACGATGTCCTGCCCCAGGTTCTCGTACAGGTCCATGGCGGCGCTCACGATGGTCTTGGTGCCTACTCCGTCGGTCGACGCCACCAAGACCGGCGCCTGCATGGCTCGCAGCTTCTGCGCATCCCACAGCCCGCCAAACGCACCGATGCCCCGCAGCACTTCGGGGCCGTACGTAGAACGCACTGCAGCGCCCATCAGATCCACTGCGCGGTTGCCGGCATCAATATCGACCCCCGCGTGCTCATAGGCGCTCTTGGTGCTCATGCGTCCTTCCCTTCGCGCAGTCCTTTGGCCCCGATGTCGCTACGGTACATGACGCCGGGCCAATGGATCTGCTCCACTGCCTGATAGGCTCGCGCCATCGCATCCGACAGGGTGTCAGCCCAAGCTGTGACGCCCAGCACCCTTCCGCCATCGGTGAGCACGCGGCCGTCATCACATCGGGTGCCCGCGTGAAAGACCACCGTGTCTTGCAGCGCGGCCGCATCGTCCAAGCCCTCGATGGCGAACCCCTTCTCATAGCTGGACGGGTAGCCACCAGAGGCCATCACCACGCAGACGGCGGATTGGTCGCGCCAGGAGACTCGCACCTCGTCCAGCCGCCCATCGATGCAGGCCTCCATGATGTCGACCAGGTCCGTCTCTAGCAACGGGAGAATGACCTGCGTCTCGGGATCGCCAAAGCGGCAGTTGAACTCTAGCACCTGAAAGCGATCGTCCTCTAGCATCAGCCCAGCATAGAGGACGCCCACATACCGGCAACCTCGCGCTCTTAGCCCATCCACCGCAGGCTGCAGCACCTGCTCCACCACGCGCTCGACGGTGGCATCATCCACCAACGAGGTAGGAGCATAGCAGCCCATACCGCCCGTGTTCGGCCCCCGATCGCCATCATAGGCCGCTTTGTGGTCCTGTGCCACCACCATGGGGACCACCGTCTCGCCATCGGTAAAGGCAAGCACCGAGGCCTCCTGCCCGGTGAGGCAATCCTCTAGCACCACCGTGTCTCCCGCATCGCCGAACGCCCGCTCCTTCATGACCCTGTCCAGCGCACGTTGGGCCTCTTCTTCGGTCTGACAGACGATGGCTCCCTTGCCTGCAGCCAGCCCGCTGGCCTTGATCACGATGGGGGCACCGTGTGACGCGACATAGTCACGAGCTTGAGCATAGTCGTCGAACGTGGCATAGGCAGCCGTAGGGATCCCGTGCGTGCTCATGAAATCCTTGGCATAGGCCTTTGACGCCTCGATCTGCGCACACTGCTGGCTCGGGCCAAAGACGCGGATTCCCTCCGCACGCAGACGATCGGCTAGACCCTCCGCCAAGGGGACCTCCGGGCCCACGACGACCAGGTCGTACCGCTCCTCGGCGCAGTGTTGGCTCATCGCTGCCAGATCGTCCGCAACGATGGGCACGTTCGTAGCCATCGCGGTCGTGCCCGCGTTCCCCGGCGCCACGTACACGGCAGTAACCTTGGGCGAACGGGAGAGGGCCCACGTCAAGGCGTGCTCTCGCCCCCCAGAACCAACCACCAACACACGCATGATCGCTAGGCCTCCTCTTCAGCGCCCGCGGGCATGAACCCTCCCGCACGCTTCTCAAAAGGGTAGGAGCCCGTAAAGCATGCCACGCAGTAGCTAGACATGGGACGCTTTACCGCCTTGATCATGCCTTCCAGGCTGAGATGTCCGAGAGAATCCGCGCCGATTTTCCGGCGCACCTCATCAACCGTCAGGCGGTGTGCGATGAGCTCATCATAGGTCGCCATGTCCACGCCCATGAAACATGGATGCCGAATGGGCGGCGACGAGATCCGCATGTGGACCTCGCTGGTGCCCGCTCGGCGGAGCAGGGCGACGATCGGGCCACTGGTGGTGCCCCGCACGATGCTGTCATCGACCACCACGACCCGCTTTCCCTCCAGAAGCTGGGAAAGCGGATTGAACTTGAGCGCGACGCCCGCCTGCCGCAGTCGATCGCTGGGTTGGATAAAGGTGCGCCCGATATAGCGATTCTTGATCAATCCCTCACCATAGGGGATGCCAGATTCCTGCGCATAGCCTACAGCGGCTGCCGTCGCCGAGTCAGGCACGCCCATCACCAGATCCGCATCGGCGGGATGCTCCCGTGCGAGTTGACGGCCGAGCTCCTGGCGCACTTCTTGGATCAGCTGCCCATCGAGGATGCTGTCGGGCCTTGCAAAGTAGATATACTCAAAGATGCACAGGCTGGACTTGCCAGGCGGAACACCCTCGTGACGGATGACGCCGTCAGGGCCAAACTCCAGAATCGCGCCTCGAGGGATCTCCTCGATGTCGCGAGCGCCTACCGTCTGCAGCGCACACGACTCTGACGCGACCACCCAGCCGCCATTCAGACGTCCCATGCTCAGCGGCCGAAATCCCCAAGGATCACGCATGGCATAGAGGCGATCCCTGGTGAGCACAGTGATCGAGTAGGCCCCAACAGCTTTGGTCATGAGATCGCGCATCTTGGCAGGCCATGCGTCGCCAGGAGCACCAGCTAGAAGCTGGATCATTGTCTCGGTGTCGCAAGATGACGTGAGGCCAACCCCGCGTTCAAACAGCTCCTCGCGCAGCTCGTCCGAGTTCACGAGATTGCCGTTGTGCGACATGCCCACCGGCCCAAGCCTCGATTCTAGCAAGAAGGGCTGCGCACTCAATCTCCTAGACGAATCAGCCGTCGAGTAGCGCACGTGGCCGATGGCGATGTGGCCCTGTAGAGGCGAGAGGTTCTCCTCCTTGAACACCTGTGACACCAAGCCCATGTCCTTGTAGAGCGTGGCGCGCTCGCCATCCGAAACAGCGATACCGGCACTCTCTTGCCCACGGTGCTGCAAGGCATACAAGGCAAAGAAGGTGATCTTGGCCACATCCTCGCCGGGGGCATAGATGCCAAAAACGCCGCAGGCCTCCTCGGGCCTGTCGTCTGGCAATGCCACACGCTCCGTTGTCATGAATCCCCCGCCGGTTGCGAGCCGGCCTGCACATCCTGGTCATCCGTGGCGATAGCGTCCGATAGATTGCTCTGGTAGGCTCGCAGCCGCTCGCGCAGCCCCGAATCCCCCAGGGCCAGGATCTTGGCCGCCGCGAGTGCAGCCCCGCCGGGCTCAAGGACGAGCAGCGGCGCCACACCGCTGGGCATGCGCAGCGAGGAGAAGATGTCGGCGCCTGCAAACGTGCTCGATACCGGCGGGCACGTGATCACGGGCCAGGTGGTGTTCGCGTCCACCATGCCCCCAAGTGCGTTGGAACGTCCGGCGATGGTGATGATCACCCGCGGGCCAGGCTCCTCCTCATAGGCCGCTAGCATGCCAAGCACATGGCGAGCCGACTTGTGCGCAGAGGCCACCCGCATTTCACTGGAAATGCCAAGCTGATCCAGTGCATCCACGATAGCCTGCGCATGCGGTAGATCGCTCTTCGACCCCATGATGATCACAACCGAAGCCATGTTCTGCCTCCCCGCTATGCTCAATCCACCCACTCACTGGTGAGCTCGGCGACCTGCAAGTACTTTCTGAGGAGATCCGCGAGCCGCTCATCGGTCACCTCTGGCATCTCGCGGTAGATCTGCTTGTCGAGCATGCGGCTTCGGTCGCCACCGGGCCAGATGCGCCACGAGTCGTTGTCAATGACGTCGGCAACCAGCAAAGCGCCTTCATCGGTCCGTCCGAACTCGATCTTGCAATCCACCAAGACTACGTCCTGCTCGGCCCACTTGCCTTCGAGCACCTCAAAGACCTCGCGGCCTGCCGACCGCATGGCTTCGATCTCGACGGGCGTAGCGACCCCCATCTCCACGATCTGTTCCTCGGTCACCAAGGGGTCGTGGGCTGCATCGTCCTTGTAAAAGAACTCGACCAGCGCCGGCTCAAAACGCGCCCCCTCTTCCACCTCGGGATGGCGCCGGATGTAGGACCCCGTAGCCACGCGGCGCATAACCACCTCAAGCGGGATCATCTCACAGCGCCGAACGACGTTGACGACGTCGCCCACCTTGTCCACATAGTGCGTGGCCACCCCCGCCTCGTTGAGCACCTCAAAGACATTGGAGGTCGTCTCGCAAGCCGCGGCGCCCTTGCCAGGAAGGACATTCCGTCGCGCGCCATCGCCTGCAGACAGATTGTCCTTGTGCGTCATATAGACGAGCGCCGGGTCGTCAGGATGCGCATAGATGACCTTTGTCTTGCCTTCGGCGAGCTTGGGACCGAACTGGATCTCTTTCTCGCTCATCTGTTCCTCCTGCGTCACTCAACGTCGCTCGAACACAACGCCTCACGTATGCTCTTCGCCAACCGTCGGCTCCGCTCGGGGGCGTCGCCAGCGGTAGCTCCCGCAACCATGACATCACGGACCTGCTCTGCCGTCAGATATCGCGAAACGCTCTCGTCAGCAGCCAGAAGATCAACCAGAGGATTGGCCTCGCCCAGCTGCACGGCCGACCACGCCTCCATGCTACACGATCGAATGCGCTCGTGCATCTCCTGGCGGCTTGCGCCCGCGCGGACCAGTGCCATCAACAGCGGCTCGGTAGCCGCAAAGGGGCCGTAGCGCTCCAGGTTACGCGAGATGGCCTCACGGTTGATCCGCAGACCCTCGATGATTCTGCGCAGCTTCCGCAGGATCTCATCTGTGGCAAGAAAGGCCTCTGGCAAGGCCGTGCGCCGGTTGGCCGAATCATCCAACGTCCGTTCCAAAGCCGACTGGGCCGCGTTTTCCCACATCACCTGCACCAAGCTGGCCACATAGCGTGCCAAGGAACACACGTTCTCCGACGCGATAGGGTTCCTCTTGAACGGCATCGCCGACGAGCCCACCTGATGCCGACCGAACGGCTCAGCCATTTCGCCATAGTTCGGCGACTGCAGGATGCGCAGATCCAGCGCCAGCTTGTGCGCCGATTGCGCCAGCCCAGCCAAGGCCGA
>CAYOBT010000098.1:1397-7924 GCA_964402205.1 uncultured Anaerolineales bacterium | reverse complement strand
ATCCATCGCGGCCATGATCCTGACCACCGAGGCCCTGATCACCGATATCCCGGAGGAGCAAAAGGCCCCCGCCCAGGGCGGCATGGGCGACGACATGTACTAGGGGTTCGAGGCAGCAAAAGGGGCGATGCCAATACGGCATCGCCCCTTTGTGTTTCCAAGATGGTGGCCAGATGGCTGGTGTACTCTGGACCAGCGGCGTCTATGGCCTACCCTTGCATGCTCGGCGCGTTGCCTAGCACCGGGGCCTTGGCCGGGCGGCTCTTGCGCTCGCGGTCTGCTCTCTTGAGACGCTCAATGGCATAGACCGTAAAGAGCCCGAGCACGAATCCCAGAAGGATGAACTGAAAGTCACTGCGGGTCCTGACGATAAACCCCGAAATGAGCACGACCAGCACAGCCATGAGCAACGACACGCCGACGGCAAAGCGCAGTTGATGCACGGTCCACCCCCAACACAAGCGGCGAGCTGAGTTCTGCTAGACCACCACATCTAGCGTACACCGCCAAGGTTTCAGGATGGTATCTGTCACTTGGCCATCGGCATGGGACATGCGATCGCCGACATCGTTCGCGGATCAGGCTAGGGAGATAGCACCGGGATGACGTACGCATAAAGGCAGTACATCCCATAGGCGCTGATGGCTAGATAGATCACCGACATGGCAGCGCCTGGCCAGCGCTCCTCGATGCGCTTGCCTACCGAGAGCAAGCCGGCCGCGCCGAAGACCATCAAGGTGCTAAAGACCTTCAGGTTGCGCCAGCGGATGCCATCGATGATCAGGTAGAGTAGCAGAGCGCCCAGCGCGACGTACGTTAGCCTCTGATCCCCAGCAAAGGCCTCGCGTAGCCCTATGGCAAAGGCCGCTCCCAGCGGCACGATGGCCGGAAAAAGATAGCGGCCTTGGTGCTGGACATAGCTCGCGTTCCACCAGAGATAGCCGGCCAACGTGATCAGCCCCCACAAAAGCATCAGGATGGCTCCGCGAAGATTGGCCCTTGCAAGGGAATGTCCGTCCTTGGCGACGCGCACCAGCGCCGCTACAAAGCCGCTGGCCACAATGCCACTTAGTAGGGCTGCACCGAGATAGAAGCGTGGATGCAGCACGACCCCCATCCAGCCGAACTGCCCCCAGAAGCTCTGAAAAGTCGTCTGGACAAAGCTCACCACAAGGGCCTTGACGCCGTTGGCGTGGATGAACTCGGTGGTTGTGAGCTGGCCCTCGACGACCTGGTCATGACGCTGTAGCGCGAGCAAGTCGTTCCAGCCGTACACGTGAGCGTTGCGCAAGAGCCATGGCGCCACGACCAAGAGTGCGATGAGGAGGATGGTTGCCCCGAGGCTCAAGGCGCGTCCTGGGGAAAGACGCTGCTCGCTATCTCTCGCGGCAAAGAGATCCCACGCCAAAGCACCCGCGACTAGACCGAAAGCGACATAGCTTTGTAGTTTGGTGAGCGCCGCCAATCCGAGCGTGGCGCCGAGAAGCACGGCACGTTGCCATGTCCACCGCGGCTGCACTGGCCTGACGAGCTGCAGCGCCACGGCGGCGATCATCAGCTCTGCTAGAACGTCGTTGTTCACGGCAGCGACCATAGTCACGTGCATGGGCAAGACGGCAGCAAAGGCCGTCGCTCCCAGCGCGATCCGCGGATCGTCGGGGAAGACGTGCCGCAAGGCGTGGTAGCCGAGGAGCAGGGCCACGAGTCCGAGGATCGCCGAGGCCAGCCGGATGGTATACACCGGCTGGAGTCCCAATTCCGTGGCTGCGGCGTGCACCGGGGCCATCAGCATGTAGTAGAGCGGGGGCTGGTGCGACTCGTAGCGGAAGCGCGTCATGTCCATCTGGACAAAGCGGTAGCGCTTGGCCGTATCGAAGTAGTAGTGTGAGTAGTCGCCTTCCTTGAGTTCTGGCAACGCCCAGTTCTCGGCGATGTAGCGTACATAGTTGTAGTGGGCAGGTTCGTCAGGTACCTGCCACAGCGGCGTGCCGAGTGCAAACTGGACGGCAAGCACAAGATACAGCACGAGTAGAGTGACGAGGATTCGCCGCTCTACCTGGGGCGTGATGACATGGCGCTGCTGCGATGTAGGCACAGCGCCTCCTCTAGCTGACACGCGAATGCTGATGCAGGCGCTCGATCTCTTCCTCGACGATGCTCTCGTCTAGTTTGACGAAAAGCGGCCTGACGTCGCCCAGGGGCTGACCGGGTGCGAGCTCGCTGGGGTGCCACAGATCGCCTGAGAGCTCGTGCTCGTATGTCAGCACCGTGTGGTCGCGCGTGTTTTCGTGCACCTGCTCCACCTTTTGCGAGCCGATGATGCTTCCTTGGTAGCCCAGCGCTTCGTGAAGCGCTTGTGATGAAAAGGGCAGGAAGGGCGCAAACAGGATCTTGAGTGAGTCAATGACGCGCAGGGTGACATACGTTGTTGTGGCTGCTCGCTCTGGCTCGGTCTTGAGCTGCTTCCAAGGCGCAGCGGCATCTAGATAGCGGTTCGCCTCACGGGCAAGAGCCATGGCGCTAGCAACCGCATTGCGGAAACGGCAGGCCTCGATGGCATCGCCGACCTCGTCAAAGGCCGCTGCGGTCGATCGGAGGATCTGCTGGTCCTCGGCCTGAAGCTCGCCGGGTCTGGGAATAGCCCGATCAAAGTTCCGCTGGGCAAAGCTCAGCATGCGATAGGCGAGATTGCCCCATGTGCCCACAAGCTCGTTGTTGTTGCGCTCGTAGAAATCCTGCCAGGTGAAATCCGAGTCGGATGTCTCTGGCGCGTGGACGGTCAGACAGTAGCGTAGCGGGTCCGGATCGTATCGCTCCAAATAGTCCGGCGCCCACACAGCCCAGTTGCGGCTCGAGGACAGCTTGCGTCCTTCCAGCGTCAGCCACTCGTTGGCAGGGACATCGTAGGGCAGCTTGAGGTCGCCGTACGCCATCAGCATGGCAGGCCAGATCAGCGTGTGAAAGAAGATATTGTCTTTGCCCACGAAATAGTAGGACCTGGCGTCGGCATCCTCGTCCCACCAGGCATGCCACTGGTCGGGGACGGCATTGTTGTGCGCCCACTCGATGCTGGCCGCATAGTAACCGATCACCGCGTCAAACCAGACATAAATACGCTTGTGCTCATAGCCCTCCACCGGCACGGGGATGCCCCAGTCGATGTCGCGCGAGATGGCGCGTCCCCTCAGGCCCTCGCGAAGCAGGTTCAGGCTAAAGTTGCGCACGCTTGGCCGCCAGTGGTCCTGCGCCAAAACGTATTCGGTGAGCGGGCTGTTGAACTGGGCCAGATCCAGGAAAAAGTGCTCCGTCTCGCGGATCTCGGGCTCGGTCCCAGAGAACCGGCTGCGGGGCTCGATGAGCTCCAAGGCGTCCAAGGGCTTGCCGCAGTTGTCACACTGATCGCCCCTCGCATTGTCGAACCCGCAGAAGGGGCAGGTTCCCTCCACGTAGCGGTCGGCTAGGAACCGCTCTGCGACAGGATCGTAGAACGCGCGCATGGTCTCTTTGTAGATGTAGCCCTTGTCCAGCATGCGCGTGAACATGTCCGTCGTGACTTGCCAATGGTTCTCGGTGTCGGTGTGGGTGAACAGGTCAAAGGAGATGCCGAGGCCCTGCAGCGAATCGAGAAAGCTCTGGTGGTAGCGCTGGACGACCTCGTTCGGGCTGATGCCCTCCTGCTCGGCTGTCACGGTGATAGGCGTGCCATGCGTATCCGAGCCGGATACCATGAGCACGTCGTTGCCGCGCAAGCGATGGTACCGTGAGAAGATGTCCGGCGGGATGTAGGCCCCTGCCAGTTGGCCCAGGTGCAAGTGGGAGTTGGCATAGGGCCATGCAACGCCCACCAAGATCTTCTGGTTCATGATGCTCCTTTGGCTATCGCCGCATGACGTCCGGGCAAAGCGCGTCACGCATGGGGGGCAGACACACAATCAAGAGGGTCAGAGCAGAGGTCAGGCCATTCTGATTGGGGGGGAGCCCCCCATGCAGCCCTTGGCGGCGATGGCTTGGCGCAGGGAACGCAGGCGCGGTCGGCAAGACAGCGCTTGATGCTGCTGAACGTAGATTCGAATCGTGGCTTGGCCGATCAGCATCTCGCCTCCGCAGGTATCACCCTGTCGTTCCATCTTAGCAGAGCGCAGCCAGTCCGTCAATCCTGGGTGTTCGCAGCCAACTCAAAGCAATCAGACGGTTTCGAATAAGGCGGGTCTGCTAGCGACTAGCAGCCTTGACATGGTACAGAGGCTGGGACTATGGTGATCGGTGCATCGATGTCTTCCGCCTTGTCCGCCACGGCAGCCGCTGCTGCCAGATAGGAGTTCGTCATGACACTGGCCTGGAACCTCGTATGGCCCCTGCTGACCCAGTACCGAGACCGCAAACTGGCACGCGTAGCGCTACCCCTTGGAGGCATCGGGACGGGAACGGTGTCGCTTGGAGGGCGTGGTAACTTGCAGGATTGGGAGATCATGAACCGCCCCGCCGTGGGGTACAACGGGGGCGAGGCGGTGTTTGTCCTGTGGACGCGCTCTGAGGACGGCGCGACGCAAGCACGCGCCCTCGAGGGCGCGCTCCAACCTCCGTTCGAGGGCTGGAGCGGCTCGGAGGCCGCCTACCACGGTCTGCCGAGGTTTCGCGAGTGTCGCTTTGGGGCGGCCTACCCCTTGGGACAGGTCTTGCTCTCCGACCCGGATTGCCCTCTGGACGTGCGTTTGGAAGCATTCAATCCTCTCGTGCCAGCGGATGCCGACGCGAGCGGCATCCCTGTGGCGGCATTGCGCTTTGTGCTCAACAATCCGACCGGCAGGCCAGTTGAGGCTAGCGTCACGGGTTGCATGCGCAACTTTGTGGGGGCAGATGGGGCCGAAGGCGAGGCCGCGGCCAACCGAACCGTCTTTCGCGAAGGCCAGACCGTCAGCGGCCTCATGATGACCTCCGAGGGCGTACCTGAGGATGCTCCTCAGTGGGGCACCATGGCGCTGACCACCGACGGCACGGATCTGAGCTACTTTACGGAGTGGGACGAGGCGAACTGGGGAGGGCGGCTGCTTGGCCTCTGGGATGATCTGATGGCCGATGGCCGACTGGACATTCGGGAAGCAACGGACGTTGACGCTCCCTTTGGTGGCCTCTGCAGCAGCGTCATTGTGCCGGCTGCCAGTGAGAAACGGGTGACGTTCTTGCTCACGTGGGTGTTCCCAAACCGTTCCACCTGGACGCCTGCCCCGACCGGGGTCAACAACTACGATACGCAACCAGTGAACCCAGAACGCGTCGGCAACTACTATGCAACCCAGTTCGCCGATGCGTGGAACGTTGCCGAAAAGGTGATGCCGCGTTTGGCTGACCTCGAGGAAGAGACATGCCATTTTGTGGGCGCCTTTTGCCGATCCGATCTGCCGGACGTGGTCATAGAGTCCGCGCTCTACAATGTGGGCACGCTTCGCACGCAAACGTGCTTCCGTACGGAGGACGGCCGCTTCTACGGATGGGAGGGGTGCGCCGACGATCGTGGTAGCTGCATGGGCTCTTGCACGCACGTTTGGAACTATGAGCAAGCCACCGCGTTTCTCTTTGGGACCCTAGCACGCAGCATGCGCGAGACAGAGTTCCTGCACGCCACCGACCAGCGCGGTCACATGAGCTTCCGCGTGAGTCTGCCTCTGGACCGAGCCACTGCCTTCCCCTTGGCTGCGGCCGATGGCCAGATGGGTTGCATCCTCAAGGCCTATCGCGACTGGCAACTATCCGGCGATGATGAGTGGCTGCAGGAGCTGTGGCCAGACGTCAAGCGTGCGCTGGCCTTTGCCTGGATCCCTGGTGGCTGGGATGCTGATCAAGACGGCGTTATGGAAGGCTGTCAGCATAACACGCTGGACGTCGAGTACTATGGGCCGAATCCCCTGATGGCCGGCTGGTATCTGGGTGCTCTGAGGGCGGCAGAGTCTATGGCCAGCGCTGTCGGTGACGACCCCTTTGCTGCACGTTGCCGCGAACTGGCCGATCGGGGCAGCGCATGGGTGGACGGGCATCTGTTCAACGGCGCCTACGATGAGCAGATCATCGAGCCGGCCGAGCCCGGCGAACAGATTGCTGACGGGCTCCGTTCCGACATGGGCGCCAGCGACCCCACCGATCCGGACTATCAGGTGGGCTCGGGCTGCTTGGTAGATCAGTTGGCGGGGCAGTTCGTCGCCCACGTCTGTGGACTGGAACACCTGCTTGATCCAGAGCATGTCCGGACCACGTTGGCCAGCATCTACCGCTACAACCACCGCGACGAGCTCTATGGGCATTTCAACCATATGCGGAGTTTTGCACTGAGCGACGAAAGCGCCCTGCTGATGTGCACCTGGCCACGAGGCGGTCGGCCAGACGTCCCCGTACCCTATGCCAACGAAGTAATGACCGGATTCGAGTACACGGCGGCCATCCATATGCTCTACGAGGGGCTGACCGAACTGGGCCTCCGCTCCATTGCGGATATTCGCGCGCGCTACGATGGCGAGCGCCGCAACCCCTTCAAC
>CAYOBT010000098.1:0-1387 GCA_964402205.1 uncultured Anaerolineales bacterium | reverse complement strand
GGCCTGCAGTGCATCGAGGCGATCCGCGATCGCTATGACGGGCGCAAGCGCAGCCCCTTCAACGAGGCCGAGTGCGGGCACCACTATGCGAGGGCGATGGCCTCATGGGCGGCGGTTCTGGCGCTTTCGGGTTTTCGCTACTCGGGCGTGAGCGGAGAGATGGCCTTCGCTGCCAGGCCCGGCAACCATTTCTGGTCCACGGGGTATGCTTGGGGGAGGTGTGCCGTGAGCCGCGACCGTTCTGGGTTCACGGCGCGGCTGGATGTGCTGCACGGTGATGTGCGGCTAACCCATCTACGGCTGGGCGAGAGAGTAGCCGCGATTCCAGGGGAGGAGGCAGACGTACTGACCGCGGGTGATAGCGTGACTGTGGCCGTAGCCGAATGACAGGCAACTAGTCTTGGTATCAAAAGGAGGATGGCAATGCAGCTTGCATTCATGAGTTTTCTCTACCCAAAGGCCTCGTGGCAGGAGCTGATCGATCACGCCGTCGACCTCGGCTATGACGGGATCGAGTACCGAGCCGAGGCCGGCCATGGGCACGGGGTCGAAGTAGACACGCCGACGGCGCGCATCGCCGAGGTGCGCCGGGCCATGGCCGATGCCGGCCTGGAGACGGCTTGCCTGGCGACCAGTGTGCGGTTCTGCGAAGATGAGCCTGGCGCCCGCGACGCGAACCTGGCGCGCCTTCGCAATCTCGTCGACCTAGCGGCCCGCATCGGGGCCCCCACGCTCAGGCTCTTCGGCGATCCGCTGCCGAACGAGGGGGCCGGTGCTCGTGCGCGCAACTATCAGGCGCAAGCTACCTACCTGGCGACAGCGTCCGAGCACGCCGCGCAGGCGGGAGTTCGCCTCTGCATCGAGACCCACAGCAACTTTCGCGCCTACGACGCTGGCGAGGTGCTGTTCCGAGCGGGGTACCCATCGGCGCTCTGGGTGAACTGGCACCTGGCGCACTGTGTGAACCACGGCGAAGGCGTCGACGAGGCCTATCGCCATGTCAAGGGCCGGGTGGGTCACGTGCACTTCTACCTGCGCGACGGCCACATG
Source organism: uncultured Anaerolineales bacterium (assembly GCA_964402205.1). Lineage (GTDB taxonomy): Bacteria > Chloroflexota > Anaerolineae > UBA1429 > UBA1429 > DAIRUQ01. The sequence continues at coordinate 337 of CAYOBT010000098.1, read as the reverse complement.
GACCGGCAGTTCCACCTCTTGCGCGACGACGGCTATGACGGCTTTTTCTCGGTCGAGATCATGCCAAAGGAGGGCTTGCCCTCGGACGACCTGCTTCGTGAGCATGCCGCATGGTTCCGCGCGAGGCAGGGCGAGGAGGCCTAGCCGACGCGCGCGATACGGCCTGGATGGGGGAGGCCCTGCGTATCCTTCGCCAAGAAGATGCCAAGGCCTTCCCCCTTTCGCGTCCCATGCAAGCCCGCTCCCCACCCTGCCACGGGCACGCTCGATGCGAGCAATCTGCTCCAAGGCCGCTTGACCCCAGAATCGGCACAAGCCTATGATGATCGTGCAATCT
>CAYOBT010000097.1:0-7927 GCA_964402205.1 uncultured Anaerolineales bacterium | reverse complement strand
GGTGCGCATGCACCGCGGCTTGCAGCGTGGACGTCGTCGCGCCAGCGGCATGCCGGTGGTGGCCATCGTCGGCTACACCAACGCCGGCAAGTCCACCCTGCTCAATCGCTTGGCCGACGCCGATGTGCTGGTGGCGGACAAGCTCTTTGCTACGCTCGATCCGACCACCCGGCGTGTGTCGCTGCCGTCGGGAAAGAAGGCGCTGTTCACCGACACGGTAGGCTTCATCCAGAAGCTGCCCACAGAGCTCGTGGCGGCCTTTCGCGCGACGTTGGAAGAGGTGGGCGAGGCCGACCTGCTGCTCCACGTCGCCGACGTCAGCGACCGCAACCTCCTCGCCAAGGTCGAGGCCGTGGAGGAGGTGCTTGACGAGATCGGCGCGGGCGGCAAGCCCATCATGCTGGCGCTGAACAAGGTGGACCTGGTAGATCCTGAGACCTACCTACGCGAAGGCTCCAGTCCGTGGGTGGGCCCGTCGCTGATGAACCAGGTTCACGCGCGGTACGATCGCGTCGTGCCCATCTCGGCCGAGCAGGGCGTCGGCATCGACGATCTGCTAAGGTCCGTGGAAGAGGCGTTGCGTGATGAGCTGATGGCATGTGATGTCACCATCCCGTACGGCGCCGGCGACCTCGTGAATAGGTGGCACGAGTATGGCATCGTGGACAGCGAGGACTACCAGCCGGACGGCGTGCGCCTGCAAGGTCGCGTGCCGCGATGGTTGGCGGGGATGCTCAGCTACGCACTGTCGGACGTGGCCGAATCGCAGCAAGAGTCGCGCGCGAGATAGCGCCAGGCAACGCTCCAATCGTTGGTACGGTCGGGCGCGACTCGATGGTCGCGCCCCTTTTGCTTTCTGGCCGCTATTTGAGCACCCACATGGTGCCGCGCGAACCCCCTATCTTGAGCAGGACGCCCCGCTCCACAAGGTCCTGCAGATCAAGGCGCAGGGCCTCGGACGTGGCTTCGGGGCAGAGCTCCTGGTAGCGCGCAAAGCTGAGCCTTCCATGGGATCGGAGGTAGCGCAGGGCACGCATCTGCCGCCCATTGACGCTCCCCTCGATCTCGCGCGAGAGGTCGTCCACGGCGTTGCGCAGCGTCACGACGAGGCCGGCGCCGGCTTCGCGGAACTCGGGGTCGGGATGGTGCTCGCGACGCATGGCGTCATAGATGATGTCCACGCCCTGACCCAGCTCCTCGATGTACCCCCAGTGATAGAGGCCGCGCACCAGACGAGGGTTCCGCGAATAGTGCTCGTCTAGGATGTTGTCCAGCGTGATGTGGCCGGGTAGCCCACCCGGTGAGTGGATCTCCATGCGGTCGTCGAACAGGCGAATCTCCACGCGTTGCCCCCGCACGGTATAGTCCCGATGGCAGACGGCGTTGACCATCGCCTCGCGCACGGCTTCGGGGGGTAGGGCGTAGGTTTCGCGACGCTCTAGGCCATCGTGGACGGGCTCGCGATGCAGTTCCTCGAACAGCACCTGCCACGTGCTCTCGATGATCCGCGCGGCCGGGCCGCTGATCTCTACGCGACGTCCGTAGCGCTGGTCGCCTCGCGCTGCCTGGCGCAGGCTGGTGCCCGCAAAGCGCACCATGACCACGCCCGTTTGCGGGAGAAAGGTGTTCGGGTTCTTGCCAAAGAGAAGTATCCCCGCGACGGTTGGCTCATCCTGAGTTGTGATGGCGCCGGCGTCGCGCAAGAGCTCGCGCCGAGTCAGGACGGCGCCACTGGGCCCGCGCTGCAGCCGATTGCGACGGTACTCCTCGAGGATCTCGTCATCCAGGTCATCCAGCGTGGCGCCAGGCACGGTCTGAGACTCGTAAAGCTCATCGGCGGGCTCGTCTACGTCGGTTGGGGCCAGATCGCGCACGCGCACATTCTGCGTGTCTGACCGAACGTACACCGCCTGCCCATGCAAGCTCATCTCGCGACGGGTGGGTCGAACGGTGATGGTAGCTACCTGGTGCTCGCGAACGGGCTCTGTGCGCCAAAGGGGAAGCTCGTTGGCGCGAAAGGGAGGCAGGCACATGCCGAGAGCTCGCTCATAGAGGGGCTCCGCGTCGTCGGCAACGTCGGGATGCACGTATCCCTGCGGGTCCATGCCCACGATGATCGTTCCGCCGACGCCGTTGGCAAAGGCTACAATGGTCTCAGCCAGTGCCTCGGCGCTGGGCTCGGGCATGAACTCGACCATGGGACCGCGTCCCCGGACCAGCAGCTCACGAATGTCCACCTATCTGCCCCCGTCTAGAGCATGATGGCGAACGGGTGAGTCACGTACCAGACGCCGTCCTCGCGGCAGACCTCGACGAGAATGCGCCCGAGGGATTCCCCGCCCACCGTGGACCGCAGGGTCACGGAATAGTAGTAGCATCCTCTACGATCAAAGAGCAGGTTCTCTCGGACCTCGATGATGGGCACACTCTCATCCCCCGTCATGGCGCGGAGCTGACGCAAAAGCTCGCCCTTGGTGATGGGCCGCCCGTAGATATCGCGCAAACTGGCCGGGTTGGTTAGGCGGTAGACGTCGTCAAGATCGCCATCCGCCAACGCCTGAAAGTAGGCATCGACGGTACGGGCAGGAGCCGCACGCTGCACGTAATAGTCGTACAGATAGTAGCCGACGGCCGCAAAGAGCCCGACGAGCAGCACGATGGAGGCGACGCGGACCCACTTGGCGGCCTTGGCGAGCTTGGCGAGCATGGTTTCTTCTCCTGTGATGGGCGGTCGAATGCCGGCGCTTGGTGGATAGCACCCTTCACCCCCGGCTTCTCTCCCGCGCCGCAGACGGCGTCTGGGCGTTGGAGGGGCGAGCCGGCTGCGGTGTTGAGCCTCTCCTCCTCAGCTCCGCGTGCGGCGACGCGTGACCGTGCCGCGTCGGGTGCGGGATGGCTTTTCCGGGGCGCTATCGGGCTCCTGGTCGTTGTCGGGTCCTGTTGGCGGCACATCCTCGCCGCCCTCCGCGCCTTCCAAGATGGGCACAACGCCATCGAGCGTGTCGTTCGAGAGCGCCCAGATGGGGCTCTCGTCGCTGACCAAGCGTCCCCATGTGGCGCGGTCCAGCGCGGGCACATCGGCGGCGGCGATCCGTTGCATCCGCCACTTGGCTGTCGTCAGGACGAGATCGTCGTCTGGCTCGACGATGACCCCAGCGACGATAGGGCCGGTGTCGCTGAGCTTGTTGGCGTCCATGGTAAGGAGCCCCTGACCGCCTCGGCCCTGCGGCGAGTACTCGGAGAGGGGGGTGCGCTTGGCATAGCCATGGCTGGTGGCCACCAGAAGCTCGGCGTCGGGGCGAACCACGTCCATCCCCACCACGGTATCGTCATCCTGGAGCTTGATCCCGATGACGCCAGTGCCCGTGTGGCCTTGAGGTCTCACGTCGCTCGCGGGAAAACGGATGGACTTGCCCAGGGCCGTCACGAACACGATCTCATCGTCGTCGGTGCAGAGGCTGGCCCAACCTAGAGCGTCGTCTTCGGCGACCCCTGCGATCTCCCCGGCCGTCCCGACCTCGGCAAGGTCCGAGAGCCGCAGCCGCTTGACCTTCCCCAGGCGTGTGCCCAAGGCTAGAAGATCCTCGCTGGTGTGGCTCTCGTCGCTTACCTCAGGGAGGACCAGCATGGCGACGACCTGATGATCGCGGGGCAGGGTCGTGCACGCATAGAACGGCGTTCCCTCGGGGTGTTGGGCCACCTCGGGGAGACGATGGGCTGGCACCAATGCTGCGTGTCCCTGTGCCGTCACAAAGACCACCGTGTCTTTGGCGTGAGCGTGGCTGGCGGCCAGGACGACATCGCTCTCTTGGTTGGACATGCCTGCGATGGCCTGCATGCCGCTACGACGCGCCTGTGGCGTGCCCAGCTTGACAGAGCGGACAACGCCCTTGCGCGTCACGAACACCAGGCGCTCATCGTCAGGGATCAGGTCCTCCAGCTTGACGCTCTTGCTGCCTGGCGCCGTGGCCTCGCAGATGCGTGTGCGGCGCGGGTCGCCATAGCGCTTTTTGAGGTCCAGGATGTCCTCTTTGACGACGGCAAGCACCTTGATGCGGCTGGCCAGGAGGTCCTCCAGGTAGGCGATGCGTGCCACGATCTCGTCGTACTCGGACTGGATGCGCTTGCGCTCTAGCGCGGCCAGGCGCCGTAGCTGCATGTCCAGGATAGCGCGCGCCTGCTCCTCCGTGAGTTTGAACCGGCGACGCAGGTTGGTGAGGGCTGTATCGGCTGTGCGAGAGCGCCTAATGGTGGCGATGACTGCATCGAGGTTGTCCAGCGCCACCAACAGGCCTTCTAGGATGTGAGCGCGCTCGCGGGCGCGTGCCAAGTTGTATTCGCTACGCCGTACGATCACCTCGTGGCGGTGTTCGATATAGTGGATGAGAAGCTTTTTCAGCGACATGACCTTCGGTTCGCCGTCCACTAGGGCGAGCATGTTGCAGCCAAAGGTCGTGCGCAACTGGGTGTACTTGAGCAGGGGTGACAGGACGCTGCCGGGCTCGATGCCTCGACGCAGATCGATGATCACGCGGGTGCCGTTGCGGTCGGATTCGTCGCGAAGGTCCGCGATCCCCTCGACGCGGCCATCGCGCACGAGCTTGGCGATGCGCTCAACCAGGTTCGCCTTGTTGACCTGGTACGGAAGTTCGGTCACGACAATGCGCTTGTGGGAGCGCAGGTCTTCCACATGCATGCGTGCGCGGCAGATGATGCGCCCTTTGCCCGTTGCATAGGCCTGTCGGATGCCCTCGTTGCCCAGCACAAGTCCCCCCGTAGGGAAATCGGGACCCTGGATGAACGCCATCAGGTCCTCGACGCTGATCTCCTCGAGCTGGTCATAGTGATCGATCAGGTGGACAATGGCGTCGACGACCTCGTTGAGGTTGTGAGGCGGGATGTTGGTGGCCATGCCGACGGCGATGCCGCCCACACCATTGACGAGCAGGTTGGGCAGCAGGGCTGGCAGGACAGTGGGCTCTTGGAGAGTTCCGTCAAAGTTGGGCGCTGTATCGACGGTGTCCTTGCCAATATCGAGCAGCAGCTCCTGGCCCAGCTCGGAAAGGCGCGCCTCGGTGTAGCGCATCGCCGCGGCGCCATCGCCATCCACGGAGCCAAAGTTGCCCTGGCCTTCCACCAGCGGATAGCGCAAGCTGAAATCCTGAGCCATGCGGACCATGGCGTCATAGACGGCGTCGTTGCCATGAGGGTGGTACTTGCCAAGCACCTCACCGACGATGCGGGCGCTCTTGCGGGTGGGGCGGTCGGGGCTGAGGCCGAGCTCTCGCATGGCATAGAGAATGCGGCGCTGCACGGGCTTCAGTCCATCGCGCACGTCGGGCAGCGCCCGCGCGGTGATGACGCTCATGGCATAGTCGAGGTACGACTGCCGCATCTCTTGCGTGATATCGACGGTCAGTGAGTCCTTGTTATCGCTCATAGGACCTCCAGACGGACGCCTAGGAAAACTCTATGCCAGCGTGTATGGCACTCACAGGGCGCTAGGGAAGCTAACAGTGTGCATGCGCGACGATGGTCCCGTAGTTGTGCTTCTACCGCTGGTAGAAGGCAGGGGCGATGGCCGAAGGGTCGGGAGAGGCGCCCCAAAAGGCAGTGGAACCCGGCGCGCGACCGCCAAGATTATACGGGCACCGTCGATGCGAGGCAAGCGTCGTATGGGCTGCCATGCTATCGATCTAGCAGCGAGCCGGGCTGGCATTGCCTGCAGAAGCTCGTGATGCGTCCCCGAGCGCGTATCTCAGAGATGGGCGTCCCGCAGACCGGGCACGGGTCGCCGCCGCGACGGTGTACGGCTAGCGAGCGGTCGTGCCCGAGCTCGAGATCGTCGCCCAGGCGAGATCTGGCCTCTGCCAACGCTTCGGTCAGTACCCGCCTCATGGCCTCGTAGAGGCGTTCTGCCTCGTCGGCGGTCAGCGTGGGCGTCTTGCGAAAGGGATAGATGCCGGCGCGAAAAAGGATCTCGTCGGCATAGGCGTTGCCGATCCCGGCCAGAAAGGATCCGCGAGTGAGAACGCCCTTGACCTCGCCGCGGTAGCGACCCAAGGCTTGAGCAAACGCCTCGTCCGTGAGCTCGGCGTCGAAAGGCTCTGGCCCGGGGTTGAATCCTGGAACGGCATCAGGGTCGCGGCACAGGTACGCCTTGGCCATGCCCGTAGCGTCAAAGAGGCGCAGGCTGGTACCGTCATCCAGCAGCCAGGAGACGGCGTCCCTGGAGCGCAGGGGCGCACCCTGAGCACAACGCCGGAGGGTGCCCGCGAGCATCAAGTTGAGCACGATCCATCTTTGCCCCTCGAGTTCCAGTCGGAGGGTCTTGCCGCGGCGCGATGCCGAGAGGATCTGCCGATCCTGGCAGAAGCAGGTTGGGTCCTCGCCGGGCTCCAGGGAGCGGAGGATCAGAGGCCGATGAACCTCGACGCTCGTCACGGTTCGTCCAACGATCGTATGCTCCAGGCGCTCGGCCAGGGCTTGCAGCTCGGGAAGCTCTGGCATGGCTAAGCTCCGCCTTCTACCAGGTCATAGGACACGATCCGATCCAGCCGAAAGTGGCGGATCTGCTGGCGCAGGTAGCAGTAGGCCTCCAGGGCTGGTGCCTCAGCGCCAGCGACGACGCGCATAGGTCGCACCATGCGCTCCGTAGTACGGCCTGCAGCATCGGTGTACTGCAGGTGCAGCAGGATGTTCTCGGCCAGAGCCCTCTGAATGGGCGCCGGGATGTCAGCTCGCTGCGCGGAACCCGCATCGCTCCTCGTTCGCTGAAGCTTGTACAGGTCCTCCAGGCTGCGGACGTGGCCGTCATCGAGCCGATCGAGGAGCCTTCCGAGGACGCCCCAGGTCATGAGAGCGTCGGCCATGGCACGGTGAGCGCGGCCTCGAACGCGAACGCCAAGCGCGGAGCTGACCGTGGAGAGGTTGTAGCGCGGCAGATCCAAGATCGCGCGGGCCAGATCCAGGGTATCCAGGCAGGCATTGGGTGCAAGTGACAGGCCTGCCCGACCCAGCTCGGCGGCGAGGAATCGCGTGTCGAACCAGACATTGTGGCCTACCAGGATGGCGTCGCGTGTCAGGTCTACGACCTGGGCGGCTATGGCGGCAAAGGGCGGCGCTCCGGCCAGCATCTCGTCCGTGATTCCGTGCACGCGAAAGGCGCCGGGGTCCATGGGCCGTTGGGGGTCCACGAGCTGCTGGAACGTGGCGGTGGGGTGCCCCGAGGCATAGCGCACAACGGCGATCTCGCAGACGCGGTGCCCTCGAGATGGGCTCAGGCCGGTCGTCTCGACGTCCACGACGGCCAGAGTCGAGCCGCACAGCAGGCGGTCACGATTGGCCATAGTCCTCTTCCAGCATCAGTCGCATCGGCGCGAAGGAGCGTCGATGGTAGCGGGAGACGCCGTGGCGTGATAGGAGCGCGCGATGCTCGGGCGTGCCATAGCCTTTGTTGTGGACGAACGCGTATTGCGGCATGAGCCGATGCACAGCCACCATGTAGCGATCGCGGGCGACCTTGGCCAAGATCGAGGCTGCTGCGACGGAAAGATGCGTGGCATCGGCTTTGGGGCGGGCGATCTGGGGCGTAGGCACGTTGGGTATCAGCAGGTGATCGATGACCAGGATCTCGGGCTTGGCTGAAAGGCGGACGATGGCTCGCTGCATCGCCGCTTGGGTCGCTGCTACGATTCCTCGATCGTCGATCACGCCCTCGCTGGCAAAGCCGACAGCCCAAGCCGTGGCCTGCTCGACGATGATGGCTGCGCAGCGCTCGCGCATGCTGGGCGTGAGCAGCTTCGAGTCGTTGACATCGGCAAGCGTTGCGCGAAGGCCTTTGGCGTCGGACGGGAGCACTACGGCTGCAGCGACCACGGGACCCGCCCAGGCTCCACGGCCAGCTTCGTCTACTCCTGCGACGGCG
>CAYOBT010000096.1:0-7946 GCA_964402205.1 uncultured Anaerolineales bacterium | reverse complement strand
GGGCCCACAACAGCCAGGCCAATGTGGATGAGGGACTGTCAACGGCCTTGGTGGTAGATGACGTCTCACTGCAGGTGTGTGGCGCGAGCCTGGCCCCTCGCGGCGAGGCGAGGATGCATCTACCGCGGATCATCCGCGAGCCGACGCCTTTGCCAACACCCTCACCGACTCCCTCGCCGACGCCTACGAGCCAAGTTGGCGCCGGAGCGGACGGGGATGTGTCGGCTATGGCTGCGGACGCGCGCCAGAGCGGTCAACGGGTGCTGGAGCCTCTGTTCGACCTGGGTGTACAGGGTACAGGCCAGCCGGCGACCGACGTTGCCTACGATGAGACCCGCAACCGCCTCGTGGCAGCTATCGGCGCGCGTGTCCGCGTCTGGGACCTGTCCGCAAGGCAGCAAGTGTGGGTGCGGAGGCTCCCGGCCGACCCGCATCAAGTGGCGATCGCACCGATGGACGGCAGCGTATATGCGATGCTGCCCAGCCGCGGGGAGGTCCATCGCTTTGCGCCGGATGGCAGGTTGCTGGCTGTTGGCGAAGACCTTGGGCGGCCCGTTGCGTTCGCCTTGGTGCGCGGGAGGCTCTGGGTGGCAGACGGTCTGCAGGGGCGTCTCCTGATTCTAGATGGCGGCTCGCTGGCGACGGTCCACTCGTTGCGTCTACCTGGCCTTCCCGGTCCCTTGGCGCACAATGCCGATCTGGGGCGCGTGTTTGTCGCCTTGCACGAGACGGGCCACGTGTTGGCGCTGGACGAGGCAACTCTGGCGCCGGTAGGTATGGCGCAACTAGGCGGCGTGGGGCTGGTGTCGGATCTCGAGGCCGCCGAAGGGGTGTCACGGGTCTATGCGACGCACGCTCTTTCTGGACGATACGGTGGCGTGTCGGTCATCGATGCCGATGCCGTCAATGTCTCTCGCACGCTTTGGGGGAATCCTGAGCGAACGCTGTTAGGAGCCAACGCTCTCGTTGTCGACACCGAGCGCGGAAACATCATCCTTCGCGAGAGTGGCGCGGTGCGCGTCTTGGACGGCATCACGCTGGCAGAGACGGATCGGATCACCGGGGCCGGGTATGGTATGCCTGGTGCGTTGGCGCTCGATGGCGCCAGCGGGACGGCCTTTCTTTCGGACGCCGTTGGTCGGTTGTGGATGTGTGGCTTTCCGGATGCCTTGCCATGAGTGTGGTAGACGACGTCAAACAGCGTATTGATATTGTGGATGTGATCGGGTCGTACGTGCACCTGCAAAAGGCAGGCCAGAACTACAAGGCCCTGTGTCCTTTTCACAGCGAAAAGACGCCCTCGTTTGTGGTGTTCCCCGAAACGCAGACGTGGCACTGCTTTGGCGCCTGCGGCACCGGCGGCGACGTGTTCACCTTTATCATGAAGCAGGAAGGGCTCGAGTTCGGAGATGCGCTCCGGATGCTGGCGGATCGCGCCGGGGTAGCTCTAGAGCCTCTGGACGAGGAAGCCAAGGCCCGTCGCGAGAAGGTCGACCAGCTCCGCGAAGTCAATCTGGCAGCGGCTCGCTTTTTCCAGCGCATGCTACTGGCTACCGAGAGCGGGACCCCGGCACGCGAGTATCTTAAGCGACGTGGCTTGACCAAAGAGACGGTCCAGCGCTTCCTGATCGGGTATGCTCCCGATGCCTGGCATGACTGCGAGCAGGCGCTCAAGGAGGCGGGGTATGGGCAGGATCTCCTGCTCGAGGCTGGGCTTCTGGTCCGCAATCAGCGGGGCACCGTGTACGACCGCTTCCGCGACCGCGTCATGTTTGCGATCCGCGATCCTCAAGGCCACGTGGTTGGGTTCGCGGGGCGTGTGCTGGGCGATGAGGTGCCCAAGTACCTCAACACGCCTCAGACGCCTCTCTTTGACAAAGGGCGTCTGCTCTATGGCCTCGATCTCGCGCGCGAAGCGATTCGAGAAACCGGTACAGCCATTGTCGTTGAGGGGTACATGGACGTGGTAGTGCCATACCAGGAAGGTGTGCGCAACCTGGTCGCCGTCATGGGCACCGCCTTGACGGAGGACCACGTCGCGTTGCTGCGACCCATTGCTGATCGCGTGGTGTTTGCCCTAGACCCCGACACTGCTGGCCTGCAGGCCACCGAGAGAGGCGCCGAGGTGGCGCAGCAGGCTATGGCGCACGAGACGGTGCCCGTGCCCACGGCTTCGGGGCTTGTGCGCTATGAGACGCATCTGAAGGGGGAGATTCGCGTACTCACGCTACCGGATGGCCTGGATCCCGACGAGCTGGTGCTGCGCGACCGTGCGGTCTGGGATCAGCTTGTGCGTGATGCCAAGCCAGTGGTGGAGCATCTCATTGAGGTGACTGTCGCCGATGCCGATCTGGGCAGTGCCCGGGGCAAGAGGGAGGCGGCAGACAAGGTCTTGCCGCTGATAGAGGGTCTGGGTAGCCCTGTCGAGCGGCACCATTACCGTCAGATGCTGGCAAGAGCTGTTCGCGTGGACGAGCGTACGCTGGTTGAGGAGGCTCGAAGGTTACGCGATGCGACGCGTAGGCGAGAGGGGCCTGGGCCGGCGGGGCAACCCGCCACCAGAGGGGTCTCGCGTGAGCCCGCCATCGATCTAGAAAGCCGGGCGGTAGCCTTGCTAGTGCGCTATCCCTCGCTGGCTACGGATGCCTTGGATCAGACGGGGATTAGCGTGGAGGCGCTGATCGAGTCGTTGCGCGATTCGCGGCATCGGCTCATCTGCCGTGCGGTGTGGAATGTGCTTCCCGAGATCGTCGATGATGCCGACGCGCTTGCCCGGACTCGGGAGCGGCTTGACACGCAAGTTGGCGCGCATGTACAATCGCTCCACTCTAGACTCCAGGGTGGCCCGCCCTTGTCCCCAGACATGGTTCGTGAGGACCTAATCAAGTCCACCATTCGCCTACGTCAGAAGCACCTGGCACAACGGATGCACGATATCGAGTTCTTGCTGTCGGACGCCACAGCGACCGGCGAGCTGGAACGCGTTGCTGAGATCAGTGCCTGGATCGACCAAGGAAGAGCCGAACTGCGGCTATTGCACCAGCGGGCTCACGCGTTGAGCCTTTCTGGTTCGAGCCGGCGATGAATCCCCGGACAGAAGGAAGCATGGCAAGCAAAGCCACGCACCACAAGCCAGACCAGCCTGAAGCTGGCGACGCAGCCTCGGGACCCCCTGCCAACGCCCAACGCCGAGAAGACGAACCGCGGATGCGAACGGCCGGTGATGCCGATTACCACGCTCGAATTGACAAGCTCCTGCACAAGGGAATCCATCAGGAACACCTGACGCGCCGCGATCTGGTGGAGGCGATTCCCGATATTGCGCAGCACCCCGAACGCCTCCGGGCGCTGGTGGATGTACTGACTGACATGGGCGTGCCGATCTTTGGGCTGGAGGACGATGAGCTCCCCTCATCGGAGGGTGAATTAGATGCCGCTGCCAATGTGGATCAGCTTGATCTGGAGGCCATCAGCGATCCTGTCCGCATGTATCTCCGCGAGATTGGGCGTGTGGATCTCCTGACCGCGGAGGAGGAGGTGCGCCTAGCGCGGGCTATCGAGGAGGGAGTCGAGGCTGCCGACGAGTTGGAGGAGCGGCAGGACGAGCTCTCCTCTCAAGAGCGACATCGGCTCGAGCTCAAGCGCCTGCGCGGCGAGCTGGCTCAGCGACGCATGGCAGAAGCGAATCTGCGTTTGGTGGTGAGCGTTGCCAAACGGTACACAGGGCGGGGGCTTTCGCTGCTCGATCTGGTCCAGGAGGGCAACCTCGGGCTTCTCCGCGGCGTGGAAAAGTTTGACTACCACAAAGGCTACAAGTTCAGCACCTATGCCACGTGGTGGATCAGGCAAGCGATCAGCCGCGCTATCGCGGATCAGGCGCGTACGATCCGTATCCCCGTACACATGGTCGAGACGATCAATCGGGTTACACGTGCAATGCGCGGGCTCCAGCAAGAGCTGGGAAGGGAGCCGACACCCGAAGAGATCGCTATGCAGATGAACCTAGTGACGGTTCCGGAGCGACGAGCCATTGAGGCTGCGGAACGCGAGGGCGAGCCCTTGCCCGATGACGTGGCGCGGAGCCTCCGACGTGCGGCGGATAAGGTTCGCCAGTACATGCGTATCGCGCAAGAGCCGATGTCCCTAGAGATGCCTGTTGGCTCGGAAGAGAACAGCGAGCTGGGTGACTTTATACCGGATGAGTCCATCGCGGGTCCCGTTGAGGAGACCACCAAGGAGCTGCTCAAGGAGCAGATGCACGACGTGCTGGACTCGCTCACCGACCGAGAGCGGCAGGTTCTGACGCTGCGCTTCGGTCTAGATGACGGTCAGGCTCGGACGCTGGAGGAGGTCGGGCACGAGTTTGGCGTGACGCGTGAGCGAATTCGCCAAATCGAGGCCAAGGCGTTGCGCAAGCTTCGCCATCCCACGCGCAGCAGGCGTCTGCGCGATTACTTGAGCTAGTTGGCGTTCTGGGGACTAGATTTGACCCAGCGTCGTTTTGGGACTAGAATAGCGGCCGTCTCGAAGAGCGTTCCTCGGTAGCTCAATGGTAGAGCGACCGGCTGTTAACCGGTTGGTTGTTGGTTCGAGTCCAGCCCGAGGAGCCACATAGAATCCCTTTGGATAGCTCCCGAGCCACCGTCGGCTTGGGAGTTTTTCCTGTGCCAGGCGCATGGACTCCCTCTTCCGCGCAACCGCCGGCGGGCCTTCTGCGAGCGAACCGCTGGGCTGACGAGCCCCCATCGTTGGGCTTGCCTGGCGCCGGCGTTGACACGATGCCACGCGGGCATTAGCATCGGTTCGTCGAGTGCTAGTTCGGGCAGGGAGTAAGCAGATGATCCTAGACAGGTTCTCTTTGGAGGGGCAGGTTGGCATCGTCACCGGCGGTGGCCAGGGCTTGGGCCAAGCCTTCTCGCTGGCGTTTGCCGAGGCTGGTGCGGACATTGTCGTGGCGGAGATCAACCCCGAGACGGGACCCGCGACTGTGGAAAACGTCGTGCGGCTGGGTCGACGCAGTCTCTTTGTGGAGACTGACGTCACTGATCGTCGTAGCGTGGACGCCATGGTGGCGCAGACGCTGTCTGCTTTCGGGCGGGTGGATTTCCTCATGAATAACGCCGGCATCACCAAGTGGGCGCCGGCAGAAGAGGTCACCGAGGACGACTGGCGAGCCGTGATGGCCGTGAATGTCGACGGCGTCTTCTATGGCTGTCAGGCTGTGTCGGACGCCATGAAGGAGGCGGGTGGGGGACGCATTATCAACATCGCCTCCATGTCTGGCCTGATCGTGAACTTTCCTCAGGCACAGGCCTCCTACAATGCCAGCAAGGCTGCCGTCATCCATCTGACACGATCGCTGGCATGCGAATGGGCGCCCTATGGGATCCGGGTCAACGCTATCGCTCCTGGGTATATGGCCACGCCCATGGCGCAACCTTTCTTCGACGATCCTGCGTACGGCGAGCGCTGGATGCAGGCCATCCCCATGGGGCGCCCCGGAGAGCCAAGGGAGCTAGCGGGGGCAGCCGTCTATCTGGCCTCCGAGGCGTCCAGCTATGTGACGGGTGAGGTCATTGTGGTGGATGGCGGCTATACGGCCTGGTAGCCGCTCGCAATCCGATCGGAGGAAGTGTGAAGGCAAGGGCTGTTCGGTTCCTGGAGGCCAACAGGTTGGACTATGGCACCATCGAGGTGCCGGCCCCCGGGCCAGAGGATGTTGTGGTCGATGTGCGGTATTCCTGGATCAGCCCTGGCACGGAGGGTTCGTTCCTGCGGGGCGAGCGTACAGGAGGCGACACGCCATACCTTCCCGGCGATCCATCGCCATTCCCGCGCGTGCCTGGCTATCAGAAGACCGGCGTGGTGACCTGGGTTGGCTCCGAGGTCACGGACATGGCCAAGGGCGATTGGGTCTTTGCCTCCGTCAGCCGCGTGTCCTACGGTGTCACCGATTTCGGCGGTCACGTCTCGCCTGCGGTGACGCCTCGGCAGCAGATCTGGAAGCTACCCACGGATCTGAACGCCACAAATGCAAGTGGGATGGTGCTTGCCCAGGTTGGGTACAACTGCGGCACCAGCGCACCGATTCGTGTGGGCGAGTGGGCGGTGGTGTTGGGAGATGGCTTGGTGGGGCACTGGTCGGTGCAGACGCTGGCATGGCGCGGCGCGAGGGTCCTGATGCTGGGGCATCACGATACCCGCCTGAGCAAGCTGGCCGCGCCGGGCTGCGAGGGTGTGAACACGCGACGCGAGGAGCCGGTTGAGGCGATCCAGCGGATTGCTGGCAACGGCGTGAGCGTGCTGGTGGACACGGTGGGCGATGTGTCCCTGGTGGAGGCGCTGCTCCCGATGCTGCGGCATGGCGGACACGTTGTCTCGGCAGGCTTTTGTGGGACAGAGGGTTATATCGACATCCAGAAGCTTCGCCTGGGCGAGATCAGTCTCCACTGCCCCAGCGGCTGGACGCAGCAGCACATGGACGATACCCTGCAGTTGCTGGCGGCTGGCTGGATCGATGCCGGCTCGTTGGTGACGCACCGGTATCCGGCAGAGAGGGCAGCAGAGGCTTGGCAGCAGATTGTGTCGAACCGAGAAGAGACGCTGGGGGTAATCCTAACATGGACATGATGCGTGCGTTGCAGATCAAGGCTCCTGGTCTGGCCGAGATCGTCGATCTGCCGGTGCCCGAACCGGGGCCTGGTCAGGTGGTGGTTCGCGTTCAGAAAGTCAACACGTGCCCGCATTGGGATCTGCACATCTTTCATGGCAAACCGATGTTCGTGGGTAGCGGGCCTGTTGCCTATCCCTATGCGCCGGGCCAACCGGGCCACGAAGCTGCCGGAGAGATCCACGCAGTGGGCGAGGGCGTGCCTGGCTTGAGCGTGGGAGATCGCGTGGCCATGTGGCGCGATCAGGGCCAGGATCGACCGGGCTGCTATGCCCAGTATGTTGTGGCAGAGAGTGCCAATGTGCTCAAGGTGCCTGACGGCGTGGCTCTCGAGAAGGTTGTGTCGCTAGAGCTCTCCATGTGCGTAGCTGCGAGCATCCTGGAGCTCAAGGCCTGGGGCGGAATCCAGGGTCAGCGGCTGGGCGTGAGTGGCTTGGGACCTGCTGGGCGTGTGGCTGCGCAGATGCTCAAGGCAGAGGGCGCCTACGCTGTGATCGGATCGGAGCTCAACGCTGAACGACGGCGTCTGGCGGTGGAGGCGGGTGACGTAGACGACGTGTTTGATCCTCTCGGACCGGTGGAGCAGCTGCCCCCCAAACGACGGCAGCCCGGTGCCTTTGAGACGAGCATCGACTGCGTTGGCCTGGCCGCTTCGGTGCATTTCATGATGGACCATACCGATGAGACGCTGGCTCTCTTTGGGGTGCAACGCGAGGACTATGTATACGGCGTGCGTCACGCGGGCTTGCGCCTCTTTGGCTATCCCGGGCACCACGTGCGCGCCGCGCAGTATGCGATGGACCTGATTGCCAACGGGAAGCTCGATCTGCGGCCTTTGGCCAGTACAAGGTTGCCCCTGGACCAATACGCGGAGGGGGTGCGCATGCTAGAGGCCGGCCAGGCGCTCAAGGTCTGCTATCTACCTTGGGAGTGAGATCAAGCAGCGCGGGCGATCGGGTCTATGGCGCAGTCGTAGCTTGATCGCTCCTTGCCGTCAACAGAGCCTGAAACGGAGCTAGCTGGATATTTGAGTGAGTTGCTTCAGTGTGCTAGAATCGTTCGAAGGTTGCATGCCGCTTTGAGGCTTGATGAGGTGACCCGATGGACTGCGGCCAAGTGCGGTACGTTTCGGGCAGTGACATAGGCGAAGATGGCTTGGGACAGCTTCTGTTCATGCGATTGAGGGATGGTGGCTGGTCAGTTGGAAGCGGGCGACGCTTCTGGCGGCCGCCGACCGACGCCTATGAGACTGACGAGCACGTGGTCATCAAGGTTG
>CAYOBT010000095.1:0-7953 GCA_964402205.1 uncultured Anaerolineales bacterium | reverse complement strand
CCATCCAGTGTCACCGCCGCGTCTTTCATGTGCACATGATAGATGCGATCGGGGAACTCTTGGATGAAACGGTGTGGTGTCATCCCTTGCCAGAACAGGTGGCTGGGATCAAAGTTAAAGCCGAACTCGGGCCGGTTTTCGACTGCCTCGAGCGCGCGCTTGGCCGTGACCATGTCGAACGCGATCTCTGTGGGGTGCACCTCGAGGCCAAAGCGTACGCCGACCTCTCCGAACACGTCCAGGATCGGATTCCACTGCTCGGCAAAGTACTGGAACCCCTCCTCGATCACACTCATATCAAAGGGCGGGAAGGTGTAGAGCAGGTGCCAGATCGACGAGCCGGTGAAGCCGTTGACAACGTCGACACCCAGCTTGGCTGCCGCGCGCGCTGTCTTTTCCATCGTCTCGATGGCCCAGGCGCGCTTTTCCTCGGGCTTGCCGGCTAGCTCGTCGGGCGCAAAGCCGTCGGTGCGAAAGTCGTTAGGATCGCACACGAGCTGGCCAGCGAGGTGGTTGCTGATGGCCCACACGCCGAGATCGTACTTGGCCAGGAGCTCGCGCCGCTGATCGCAGTAGCCGTCGTCCTCCAGGGCCTTGTCGACATCAAAGTGGTCGCCCCAGCAGGCTAGCTCTAGCCCGTCATAGCCCCACTGCTGTGCCTTGGCCGCCAGCTCCTCGAGGGGTAGGTCAGCCCACTGACCTGTGAACAATGTAACCGGTCTGGTGCTCATGTGATATTCTCCTTCTCACCTAGCGGGCAGCATCGCCCGTCGTCAGAACGCCTATGCTACGCCAGTGTGAACTCGGACGGGGTCCACTTGACCGAGGAGGCGCTACTGGCCACTGTCTTGTGGATAAAGTGGACGCCGCGCGCGCCATCCTCCACCTTGGGAAAGTCCCAGGCGATATCGTCGGGTTCGTAGCCGAGCATCTTGGCGCGCAGCGCATCGGAAAAGTTCTTGTAGATGTTGGCAAAGGCCTCGATAAAGGCTTCTGGGTGCCCCGCGGGGATCCGGGATCCCGCCTGCGCGGCTTCACAGAGATAGTCGTTGCCACGCTTATAGATCTGCTCTGGCGCGTCGTTCGTCTGTACATACAAATAGTTGGGGTTCTCTTGGCGCCAGAGGAGGCCTGCCTCGGTGCCCCACACGCGAATGCTGAGATTGTTCTCCTGGCCAGGCAGGATCTGCGAAGCCGTCAGAATACCCCTAGCCCCGCCCTTGAACTGGAGCAGGATGTTGCCATCATCGTCAAGCTCGCGGCCTGGCGCAAAGATCGTCAGGTCGGCGCACATGGAATCGAGTTCCAACCCCGTCACGTATGAGACCAGGTTCTCGCAGTGCGAGCCGATGTCTCCGATGCACCCCGCGACGCCTGAACGGGCCGGATCCGTGCGCCACACGGCCTGTTTCTGGCCTTCGGTCTCGATCCTGTCCAGCAGCCACCCCTGCGGGTACTCGACGATCACCTTTCGGATCTCGCCCAGTTGCCCCGACTGGACCATGTGGCGAGCCTGCTTGACCATGGGATACCCGGTGTAGTTGTACGTGACGGCAAAGAGCACGTCGTTGGCCTTGACGGCGTTCACCAGGTCCATGGCCTGCTCCACGGTGTGAACCATTGGCTTGTCGCAGACCACGTTAAAGCCGGCCTCGACAAAGGCCTTGGCCACGGGATAGTGCATATGGTTGGGCGTGACGACGCTCACAAAGTCGATGCGCTCGCCTTCCGGTAACGCGCTCTCCTTCTCGAGCATCTCTTGCCACGTACCATAGCTGCGATCTTCGGGGAGGTAGAGATCCTTGGCCGAGGCCAAGGACTTTTCGGGTGTCGAAGAGAGTGCGCCCGCTACCAACTCAACGTCGCCCTCCAACATCGCCGCGCGTCGATGTACAGCCCCGATAAAGGCGCCCCGACCGCCACCCACCATACCGAACTTGAGTTTGCGCGGGAATCGCGCTTCGCTGCTAGTTCCGCTTACCATAGTGCCTCCTTGCCTATGCACTCACCGCTTGCTGACTGCCATACTCGCATTCTGTACACCGAGGACCTTGGTGTCAAGGACAGTCTTGCGCGGCCTGGGGCGCCGCTCGCGCCCGCAGACTAGGCGCGCACCGTATAGTCGCCCTCGACGACCCACTTGTAGGTCGTCAGCTCGCGCAGTCCCATGGGCCCCCGCGCGTGGAGCTTTTGCGTCGAGATGGCCACCTCCGCGCCGAGGCCGAACTGTCCCCCGTCCGTGAATCGTGTGCTGGCGTTCACATAGACCGCAGCCGAGTTGACCTCGTTCAGGAAGCGCGTGGCGTGATCATAGTCGTTGGTCAGAATGCCGTCCGAGTGTCCCGTCCCATACTGAGCGATGTGCGCCAGTGCCTCGTCCAGCCCCTGCACCACCTTGACTGACAGGGTGAGCCCCAGGAACTCACGGCCGTACGCCTCTTCGTCAGCCTTGTCGACCAGAGCGCGATCGACCAAGCCTGCGTCCTGGAGCGCGGTCCACGATGGCTTGTCCACCAGGACACGTACGCCATCGCCCACCAGATTGCGCACCATGGCTGGCACGAACTCGGCCGCAACCTCCTGGTGCACCAGGACGGTGTCCAGGGCATTGCACACCGAAGGCGCTTGGGTCTTGGCGTTGTTGATGACCGGCAGGCTGCGGACTAGGTCCGCGGAGCGATCGACATACAGGTGGCACACGCCAATGCCGCCATAGACCACGGGCATGGTGGCATGCTCGCGCACCAGCGCCTGCAGCCCGGGACCGCCGCGCGGCACCACTAGATCGACAACGTCATCCATGCCTAAGAGCTGGGGGACCAGCGCGCGATCGGTAGACTCGATGAGTTGTACGGCATCGGCCGGCGCGCCGGCATCCTCGCAGGCCTCATGGACGAGCTTGATCAACGCCATGTTCGAGCGCAGGCTCTCTTTGCCGCCTCGCAGGATGGCGCCGTTACCCGTCTTGATGCAGAGCGCGCTGATATCGACGGTGACATTGGGCCGCGACTCGAAGATAACCGCGAGCACGCCTAGGGGCACACGCCGACGAGCGACGCGCATGCCGTTGGGGAGGCGTCGCACGTCGAACTCTTCGCCCAGTGGATCGGGGAGAGCAGCCACATCGCGACATCCCTCGGCCATCCCCGCCAAACGCTTGGGGGTCAGTGCTAGCCGATCCAGCAGCGCTGGCGCCAGGTCGTCGGCTCGTCCCTCGGCCAGATCAGCCTCGTTGGCTGCAACCAACTCGCTAGCTCCGGCTTCCAGCCGTCTGGCGATGCCTTCGAGGATCCTGTTGCGAGCCTCTGTTTGCAGCAGCCCTAGTTGCCTTCCGCCCCGCACTGCACGGCGTCCCATTTCGCGCAGATCAACACCCACCGTCAACCCTCCTTCGAAGCGCACTCACTCTACAGGATCACCAGCTTGTCGCGGTGAATGAACGCGTTGCCATAGTTGTAGCCGAGGATCTCTGCCACGTCTTGAGATTGGCGGCCGGCGATCTTGGCTAGATCGTCGGAGCCGTAGCTACATAGGCCTCGAGCGATTTCGTTGCCAGCCGGATCCTCCAAAGAAACCACTTCCCCCCGCTCAAAGGTGCCCTCCCAGCGCACGATGCCCACGGGCAAGAGGCTGCGCCCGTTCTCCACGAGGGCGCGTGTCGCACCCGAATCTATTACGACGGTGCCGGCAGTACACGTCTGGGCGACCAGCCACCGCTTGCGTCCTTCGGCGGGGGTGATGTGGCTAAAGAACCATGTGCAGGGAACGTCGTCCGCTAGCACCCCGCCGATGACGTCCTCCCGGTTGCCATTCGCGACGACCACGTGCGTGCCCGAGCGTGTCGCCATCTCGGCGGCTAGGATCTTGGTGTACATCCCGCCTCTGCCCAAGCCAGATCGACTACCCTTGGCCAACGCATACAGATCGGCATCGATGGTCTCGATGCGGGGGATAAGTCTGGCTTCCATGGACTCTTCTGGGTCAGCCGTGTACACGCCATCACGATCGGTCAACAGGATGAGGAGATCGGCCTCGATAGCGTTGGCGACCATCGCGGAAAGGCTGTCATTCTCCCCAACCTGAATCTCGTCCGTAGCCACCGCGTCGTTCTCGTTGACGATGGGGACGATGCCGCGTTGAAGCAGGCTGTCAAACGTGTCCCGCAGGTTGAGGTAGCGCTGTCGGTCTTCGACGTCTTCGCGTGTCATCAGCACTTGCGCGACCACGAGGTCATAGATGTCAAAATACTGCTCCCAGAGATGCATCAGTCGACCCTGGCCGACCGCGGCGAGCATCTGCTTGAAGGGGATGCTCTTGCTCTCTTGAGGATAGCCAAGACGTTCGCGGCCCGCCTGCTGCGCACCAGAGCTCACGAGGACGACATCGCGGCCGGCAAGACGCAACGCCGCCAACTGGCGCACCAGACTGACCGTCCCAGCATTGGCATCGGATCGTGGTCAAGGTGGGTACCAGCACATTGACCACGATCCGATGCCAATGCTGGGACGGTCCGTCTGCTGCCACGTCTAGCTCCTATCCTTGGGTGCGTCGATTATAGCACGCGCTGCGACGCGACGAAACACTCTTGGCTTGACCAGCCTCCTCCTCGACCCTACAATCGGGTGCAATCGCTGTCAGAAGAGGAGAGTCACATGCGCTCCGCATGGCTCCAAAGATCCGTGCTTGCCGTGATGGTGGCATGCCTGCTCGCCCTAACGGCGTGCGCTGAGCAATCAGTCTCGGTGACCGAGGAGGCGCCCACGGTGACTGTGACTGCCACGGCTCTGCCGACGGCCATCGCGACGCTGCCTCCTACGACAACGGCTCAGCCCTCGAACACGCCACTACCCACAAGCACGCCACCGCCGCCGCCCAGGGTCGTGGCAAGCTATCCCGTGAGCAACGACTTTGCGGTGGATCCCACATGGCCTGTCCGGGTCGTCTTTGGCCAGGACATGGACATGGCCAGTGTCGTCGGTGCCCTCTCGATCGAGCCTTGGGTGGAAGGCGAGGTGCGCGTCGCCAGCCCACGCGAGCTGTTGGTTGTGCCAAACGACGGCTGGACCGCGGAGACGTACGAGCTGTCCATCTCAACGGCCGCATGTGACCCCTGGGGGCAACCTCTGCAGGAGCCGTTCACGATCGCATTCGAGACGACGGGCTCGTCGCTGGCGCTGCCAATCCTCATGTACCACAGGCTGGCCGACCTCGACGCCGACGCGACGGAGCTCCAGCGTACGTGGACGGTCAAGCCAGACGCCTTTGCCAAGCAGATGCGCTATCTGGCCCAAGAGGGATACCATTCCGTTGCGCCCAGCCAACTGTATGCCTACTGGCACGACCAGGTGCCCCTTCCGCCCAAGCCTATCATGATCACTATGGACGATGGATACGCCGATCTCTATACGGTGGCCATGCCCATCTTCCTGGAGACAGGGTTGCGACCGGTGCTCTTTATCTTCCCCAAGGTGCTGGGCTATGGAATGTACATTGGGTGGGAAGAGCTCCAGGAACTGGTGGATGTCGGTTGCACCGTGGGCTCGCACTCGTTTACTCATGAGAATCTGCGCGATCTTGACCAAGAGGGTCTTCGCTACGAGATCGTGGACTCGAAATCGACCCTCGAAGAGCGCCTAGGGATTGGCATCGACAGCTTCTGCTATCCCTATGGCAGCTATGACCAACGTACGCTGGACCTCCTCCCCGAGGAAGGATACACCACCGGTTTTACCCTGAACCCCACCTACTACCAGCGCGCGGACTCGCCTCTCCTTCTTGGGCGTCTTCGCGTGGACTATGGCATGTCCCTAGAGGCGTTTTCGGAACTCCTTCCCTAGCCTGAGCGTCCAGCATATGCGGGCATGTTCCAGGCTCTGTGTATTTGGCACTTGCCTCTTGGGAGGGAACCCTTGTACCGCGATTTATCGGCTCCACAGAAGGGGCGTTGGGTTGCGCGCATGGCGCTCACCGCCGGTCTGGTGGTTTGGCTAGCTGCTTGCAGTGCTGCGCCCCCTGCGACCCTCGAAGGGGCGGTGCGCGTTACGGCCACGCCGTCGCTTACGATCGCGCCTACGGAGGCGCCACGGCCCTCACCGACGAGCGTGCCGACAACTCGGCCCTCCAAGGCTATCCCGACGCGAACACTCCCGGCGACTACGCCTACGGGACGCCCAACTGTGACCCCAACGCCTGCGGCCGCGCTGCCGCAGCACCTCGTCATGGCGCGTGATACCAGCATCCTCTATGGAGGGCTTCGCGGCGAGGATGTGCAGCAGATCGCCGAGCTAGAGCTGGCCGAGGTCTGGGCCTTCCAGCGCGGGAGGCTGGCGCTAGCCCAAGGGAGTCTCGTGCAGATGGTAGACTTGGTTGGGGGCACAGATTGGAGTCGGCGCCTGGATCAGGATGGCATGGTGGACACAGACATTCTGTGGGGCAGCGAGGGCCGGTTTCTGCTGCACATCGCCGTCGTTGAGTCGGACGAGGGCCATCGGTCGACGTTACGTGTCCTTGATGCCGAGACGGGCAGCATCCTAGGCGCACGAGCTCTTGAGGATGGGACCGTGCCCAGTGCCCTGCGCTACGATGATGCCGATGATCGGGTTTTCCTCGCGATGCAGGGAGAAGCTGGGGAGCTGGTCGAGGTCAGCGTGGTGTATGTCTTGGGAGAGAAGGAGGCCGCTTCCTATCCGGTCGCTGGCCGGCTCCCTGGGTCGCTGGATAGAGAGGGAGAGCAGTTCGCCTACGTCTCTCGGGACGCCAAGGCGGTGTGCCTTCAGGAGCTTGGTCCAGAGACGCCACGTCGGTGTGTCACCCTGCCCTTGGGGCAGCTACCCACGTCGTACGCCTGGTCCAACGACGGTGATATGCTGGCAATCATGCTGCAGGCCAATCCTGCCACAACGACAGCGCAGCCACAGGATGCGGGCCTGTGGATCCTTTCGAAGGCTGACTTGACCTTGCGTCAGGTGCTCGCGCATGAGGGATCCATGTCTGCTGTCATGAACTGGTCGCCTGATGACGACATGATCCTGGCACGCCACAGCGGTGGCAGCATTCCCGATCACGTCTATCTCATCCGACCTGATGGCGGTGATCGACGCATCGTGCCGAGTTCGGAGCGCATGCTGCCCTTGGGTTGGATGCCGACGCGTCGGCCGGATGCGCGGGAGCTCGAGCTGGATCCGTGGCCCATGCGCTTTGCTGCGTACGGCAAGAATGCCCAGGGCCTGGCCAACGTGACCGCTCGCTGGCTCGCGCTAATCGAGCCCGACAGCGACGACCAGCTATCCGAGAGGCTTCAGGAATACGTGCGTGCCTCTGGATGGCAGCCAGACCTAGCGGGTCCCGAGGTGGTCCATGTGGACGAGGGGCTCTATGTCGTGTATCTGCCACCGCAGGCGATCTATGTGTGTGAAGGTGGATCCGCGTATGCCATTGCCTCTGGACAGCTGATCCAGGCTGTTAGCTATCAGGGCGATCAGCTCGCACTGATCCACGCGACGATCGGCGCCAGTTCTGTGAGCCCGGCGTTCGTCTTGGCGGAGCGCGACGCAGAGAGTTGGCGTGTGGCATGGACGCCGCAAGGGCAGCGCTACTGGATCGCCACGGATGGCGAGATCGGCTTTGCGAGCGAGGGTCTTGATCGACTGACGGTTCGAGGGTCCTCGTTTGGGCTCGAGCCTGCGCCTGGCGACGCCTTTCGCGAGTGCCACGCATGCGTGCATCGTTGGTTGCAGGCAGAGTGGGTGCGCGCGGGCGACGGCTACGGTCTGGCCAACGAAGAGATCGTCACCATGCCGCGCGACGACGCGCTCTGGGCACTCACCGAACGTACGCCCTATGCTGTGCTTCACGAGACTCTGCGACGGCTCCGTCTCGACGAGAGCGTCTCTGATCTCGCCGATGCCAAGGCAGTGGAGCAAGCCGTGGCGCTAGGCCTGATGGAGCCAGGAC